>NZ_JBICTU010000002.1:0-181162 GCF_043197795.1 Sphaerisporangium sp. NPDC049003 | reverse complement strand
GGTCGGTCCGGTGGTTCGGGTCGGTCGGGGGCTCGTCGGGGCGGTGGGTTCGAGGGGTTTGAGGGGCCGGTAGAGGGGTCCTCGGCCGCTGAGGTGCCTCCGGCGAATCCTGAGGCGGTGGCACGGGCCGTCTGCCTGCGGCTGCTGACCATGGCTCCGCGCACGAGGGCACAGCTCGCCGAGGCGCTCCGCAAGAGGAACGTCCCCGACGACGTGGCGGAGTCCGTGCTCGCCCGCTTCTCCGACGTCGGGCTCATCGACGACGAGGCGTTCGCCGAGGCATGGGTGAGCTCTCGTCACGCCGGGCGTGGCCTGGCCAGGCGGGCACTCGCGTCCGAGCTTCGCAAGCGCGGCGTCGATGAGGACACCGTGCGCGACGCGGTCGACCAGCTCGACCCCGACCAGGAGCTGGAGACCGCCCGGAGGCTCGTCGAGCGCAAGCTCCCGGGCACCCGTGGCCTCGAACCGGCGGCCCGGGTCCGGCGGCTGGCGGGCATGCTCGCTCGTAAGGGGTATTCCGGCAGCCTCGCCTACCGCGTCGTACGCGAGGCCCTCGAAAGCGAGGGCCTCGCCACCGACGACCTCCCCGACGGCTTCGAGTAACCCAGCCCCGCCAAGCCACCGCCCGCCGCACCTGACCACCCCCGCAGGTGGCTCCGCGTCGGGCGGGTCACCGGTTCTGGCACCTGATCACCCCTGCGAGTCGCCATCGGTTCGAAGTGGACATCGATCTTGATCTGAGCAGGTTCTTTCGGTGGGCCAGGCCTTGTGCGTCCGCCGGTCGTCGGTGGTCAGAGGGTGCGGAGGGCGGGGAGGAGTTCCTTTTCGGCCCAGCCGAGGAACTGGCGCTGGTGGTCCGCGCCGGCCTGCACCAGGGCCACGTGCGTGAACCCGGCGTCGGTGAACTCCTTGACCGCCCGCACCACCGCGTCGACGTCGGAGCCGCAGGGCACGTGCTCGGCCACGTCGTCGGGCCGTACGAACCGCGCGTAGGCCGCGAAGTTCACCGGCCCCGGCAGCTCGGCCAGCACCTTCCACCCGGCCGGGAACCACCTCCACAGGCGGTGGGCTCGCTCCTTGGCGGCCTCGGCGTCGGTGTCGTAGGAGACCACGAGCTGGCCGTAGACGGGCTTCCCGGCGCCTCCCGACGCGCGGAAGCGCTCCACGAGCTCCGCGTCCGGCTCGGTGGCGATCAGGGCGTCGCCGTACTCCGCCGCGAGGTCCACCGACTGCCGTCCGGAGGCGGCGACGCCGACGGGCACCGGCTCGTCAGGCAGGTCGTAGAGCTTGGCCGAGTCGACGGTGAAGTGGTCGCCGCGATAGCTGATGTACTCCCCGCCGAACAGGGCCTGGATGATCTCGATGGCCTCGCCGAACATCTCGTGGCGGATGTTCACCGGGGGCCAGCCGCTCCCGACCACGTGCTCGTTGAGGTTCTCTCCCGAGCCGAGCCCGAGCGTGAAGCGCCCGCCGGACAGCGCTCCCATGGTCGCCGCCTTCTGTGCCACCACGGCGGGGTGGTAGCGCATGATCGGGCAGGTGACGTAGGTCATCAGCGGGACACGCTCGGTGGCCTGGGCGACGGCGCCGAGCACCGACCAGGCGTACGGCGAGTGGCCCATCTCCTCCAGCCAGGGAGAGTAGTGGTCGGAGATGGTCTCGTAGTCGAACCCCGCGCGTTCGGCGCTCACCGCGTCGTCGACGAGCTGCCTGGGCGGGGTCTGCTCGCACATGAGCGTGTAACCGATCTGTGCCATGGCGGCGACATACCCGCCTGTCCGGGGATCGTGCCGCCTCGCCGGAAAATCTTCTGAATCCGGCCGAGGGGCAGACGACCGGGCAGTGCCGTCATCATCCTCATCCTTACGCCCATTTTTCAGCCCTTTAAGTGTCATAGCGGCATTAATCGGGCACGAGGCCGCTCGCGGCAACCGCGAACTAGCTCGGGTGAGTAGGCAAAAGTGGCTTGACGGGCGGACTTTGCTTGCTCGTTACCTCTCTGACGCTTAATCTCGACCACAGTGAGGAGTTACTCCGCGCAGTGCGGATTGCCATAACGGTGAACGACGGACGATCAAGACTGATCTCTCGCAGCGGACAGATGCCCCCGGCACCTGGACGTTGGACATATTTGTCTGACCACAATCGCCCGGTCGGACCGGTCCGTGCTGTGCGGGTGACACCTCGCGTGCTGAGGCTCGCGACGCGAGGAGGGGTGGGCGCGCATGGGTTCGACGGTCGTGATCATGCTGGCGATAGCCGTTGTCCTGCTGGCGATTGTCGCGATTGTCGCGCTTGCTGTGTTGATACGCCGTACCGGCGGGGACAAGGCCGCCAAGCGCGGGCCGACGCCGGAGGAGGTCGCCGACGTTAACGCCGAGCTTGAGACGGCCCGCCGCGAGGGCGTGGAGATCCGGGTCAAGGCGGAGTCCGACGCAGGCGAGATGCTCAGGAAGGCCGAGGTCGCCGCCGATGCCGCCTTCCGGATGCGCCAGGAGGTCGAGGAGGAGACCCGCTCGCTCAAGAACGAGCTGAAGGAACTCCGGTCCGATCTCGAACGCAGGGAGAACCGCCTGGCCGAGCGAGAGCAGCGGCTCGACGAGGAGGCCCGGGTGCAGGCCGACCGGGGCAGGAAGCTCACCGAGACCGAGGGCGAGCTCGCCGACCGGCGCGCGGAGCTCGACCAGGTCGAGGAGAAGCGCCGCGAGGTCCTGGAACGGGTAGCCGGGCTGACGGCCGAGCAGGCGAAGTCCGAGCTCGTGATGACCATCGAGAACCAGGCGAAGCGCGAGGCCGCGCTGATCATCCGGGAGATCGAGAGCGAGGCCCGCAAGGAGGGCGAGAAGCGCGCCTGCAAGATCGTCACTCTGGCCGTGCAGCGGGTGGCCACCGAGCAGACGGCAGAGTCGGTCGTCAGCGTCCTGCACCTGCCCGGCGACGAGATGAAGGGACGCATCATCGGCCGGGAGGGCCGCAACATCAGGGCCTTCGAGTCGACCACGGGCGTCAACCTGATCATCGACGACACCCCCGAGGCCGTCCTGCTGTCGTGCTTCGACCCGGTGCGCCGCGAGACGGCCAGGCTGACCCTGGAGAAGCTCGTCCTCGACGGCCGCATCCACCCGCAGCGCATCGAGGAGGCCTACGAGCGCAGCAAGGACGAGGTCAAGGACCTGTGCGTGCGGGCCGGTGAGGACGCCCTGGTCGAGCTGGGCATCACCGACATGCACCCCGAGCTGATCACCCTGCTCGGCCAGCTCCGCTACCGCACGTCGTACGGGCAGAACGTGCTCAAACACCTCATCGAGTCGGCGCACATCGCGGGCATCATGGCCTCCGAGCTGCGCCTGGACGCCATGCTGCTCAAGCGCTGCACGGTCCTGCACGACATCGGCAAGGCGCTCACCCACGAGGTCGAGGGCAGCCACGCCCTGATCGGCGCCGAGATCGCCCGGCGGTACGGCGAGCACGAGGACGTCGTGCACGCCATCGAGGCCCACCACAACGAGGTCGAGGTCCGCACGGTCGAGGCGGTGCTGACCCAGGCCGCCGACGCGATCAGCGGCAGCCGTCCTGGCGCGCGCAGGGAGTCTCTGGAGGCGTACGTCAAACGGCTGGAGCGGCTGGAGGAGATCGCGCAGTCGTACGACGGCGTGGAAAAGGTCTTCGCCATGCAGGCGGGCCGGGAGATCAGGGTCATGGTCAAGCCCGAGGCGATCGACGACATCCAGGCCCAGGTGATCGCCCGTGACGTGGCCAAGCAGGTCGAGGAGGAGCTGACCTACCCCGGCCAGATCCGCATCACCGTGGTGCGGGAGTCCCGCGCCACCGAGTTCGCCCGCTGAGCGATGGGCACCGGAGCTCAGGGGCGGAAGAGCTGCTGGTAGAAGGCCAGCTCGGCGGCGAGGGCGGCGCTCCGGGTCTCGGCCCTGCGGAAGCCGTGCGCCTCCCCCTCGAAGGCGAGGTAGGTGCAGGGCACGCCGCGCTCGGTGAGGGCCGCCACGAACGCCTCCGACTGCGACGGCGGCACGACCGGGTCGTCCTGACCCTGCATCAGCAGCATCGGGCAGTCGACCTGGCCGGCCTTCGCCAGCGGCTCCCGCGAGGCGTACAAGAGCGGGTCTTCGGGGCCCACCAGCCACTCGACATAGCGCGACTCGAAGTCGTGCGTCGAGGCGGTGAGGGGCGCCAGCGCGCTGATCCCGGCGATGGAGACCCCGCCGCAGAACAGCCCGGACGCGCAGCAGGAGGCCATGGCGGTCCAGCCGCCGGCGCTGCCGCCGCGGATGGCGATGCGCGCGGGGTCGGCGTGACCGTCGGAGAGCAGCCATTCGGCCGCGGCGATCGTGTCCTCCACGTCGATGACGCCCCAGTGACCCTTCAGGCGGTCACGGTAGGCGCGGCCGTACCCGGTGGAGCCGCCGTAGTTCACGTCGATGACGCCGATGCCGCGGCTGGTGAGGAAGGCCTTCTGCAGGTCGAGCGCGGTGATGCTGTGCGCCGTGGGACCCCCGTGCGCGAAGACCACGTACGGCGGGGCGGCCTCGCCGGTCCGTACGGCCGGGTTGGCGGGCGGGTAGACGTACGCGTGCACCCGCCGCCCGAACCGGCCGTGGATCTCCACCGACCGGGGGACAGGCAGGTAGTCGACGGCGGGCAGCTCGCCGACGTCGCGCCGCAGCCCCTCGGCCAGCCCGGTGACGGTGTCCAGCCGCACCACCGACCGGGGGATCGCGGGGCCGTAGGCGACGCCGCAAAGGGTGGAGCCGTCGGCGCTGAGGCAGGGCATCCAGCCGTCGTAGGGCAGGTCGGGCTCGGTGAGGACCCCGGTGCCCGGGTCGAGGATCGCGAGCCGCATGTCCCCCCGGCCGTGCAGCACCGCGAGCCGGCCGTCGCCGAGGACGACGTACGGCGCGCCGCCCAGCTCGGTGAGCGCCCAGGCGAACTCCTCCTCGGCGGGGAAGAGCGCCCGGGAGGAGGCGCCGTCGATCGCGGCCTCGTGGAGGTTCCACCAGCCGGACTCGTCGGAGATCAGATAGAGGGTGTGGTCGTCCTTCCACCGCGGGGCGAGCACCGACTCGGACGGGCCGCCCTTGACGCGCCAGGAGCGGCCGCCGGCGAGCCTGGCGACGCGGAGCTCGGTGCCGACCCACGGCATCCGGGGGTGGTCCCAGCAGATGTAGGCGAGATGCTCCCCGTCGGGGGAGATCGCCGGGGACGCGTAGAAGTCGTTCCCGCTCACCCGCGGCGTGGGCTCGCCGTCGCCGCGCAGCGGGATCGACACGATCGACCGGACCACCTTGCCGCCGGTGTGGTGTTCCTGGACGCACCACACCTCGTCGCCGTGGATCACGAGGTCGGCGTACCGCAGGCCGCAGGCGTGCTCGGGCTCGGGGGTGATGGGCCTCGGCCCGGAGCCGGGGTCACCGCCGCCGGTGGGCACGACGTAGAGCCGCTGGTCGGAGTGGTTCGCGAACACCACCCCCACCCCCGGCGCGACGGCGTACGACCGGCCGCCGTACTCGTGGACGCGGGTGCGGGCGTGCCAGGGGGCGGGGAGCAGTTCGCGGCGCGTGCCGTCGGCGGCACGGTGGACGATGGTGCGCCGTCCGCCTTCGGCGGGACGATCCTCCTCCCACCAGACCTCCTCGCCCAGGACGGCCGGGTACCCGGGCCGCAGCCCGGCACGGACGACGTCTGAGGTGGAGATCGGCGAGGGCCAGGCACCAAACGGCAAGGCCGGGTGCCCGGACGTGCGCTCGGGGGGCATAGCCGCATCCTGCCGGAAAACACCCCGGCGTGTGACCGCTACGGCGCTGATCGTGTTCCCGAGTACTTCTCCAAAGCGGGCGGAGTCGCATATTTCGCCGCCAACAGGCCGAGGTGCTCGATCACCGCGCGCCGCCACGAGCCGTCGCCGAACATGGTCCGCAGGGCCTCGTCGACCTGGGCGTGAAGGTCACCGCTGTCCGCGCGCAGGGCTATGCCGTACTTGTCGCGGGAGAACGTGTGGCCGACGAGCCGGAAGCGTCCCGGCGACGCGCCGGCGAGTCCGGCGAGCACCACCGCGTCGTCGGTGACCGCGTTCACCCGCCGGGCGGCGAGCATCCGCACGCAGTCCTTCACGGTCGAGGTGATGAGGAACGCGCGCTGCCACGCCACGCCGAACCTGCTCACCAGGGGGCCGGGGGACCCGGTGCAGACCCTCTTCTGCGTCAGGTCCTTGAGCCGGCGGACGGACAGGTCGTTCGCGCTGGTCAGGATGTCCTGCCCCGAGACCAGGTACGGCCCGGAAAGCGGCCCCCCGGCGGTCTGGCCCTTCGCCAGCGGCACGCCCATGGTCAGGTCGGCCCGTCCGCCGTCGGTGGGCCCCAGCTCGACGTAGCTGACCTGGTCGTCGCGATAGCCGAGCCGCCTGGCGACGTATCCGGCGACGTCGATCTCGAACCCCGCGTACCCGCCGGTCGGCAGGCGGTCGGCGAGCCCCGGCCGCTCCGGGCGCACCCCGACGACCAGGGTGCCGTGCCCGCCTCCGCAGCCCGTGACCGTCGCGAACGTGAGCACCAGCAGCGCCGTCGCGAGCGGGAGCCCGCGCGTCGGCGCGGGCGGGGATGCGGCGGGCGGCGTCCTGCTCATCGGAGTATTAGAGCCGCCACGCGGAGTCCCCGCCCGCGATCAGGTCAAACCTTTACCCGGCCACTCCGGCCAGCCCGGCTAGTCGATGCCGCCGGTGCCGACGCCCGCGGCGGCCGGCGCGCCGACCACGGTCGCGGTCGTGCGGCGGCTCCGCCTGCTCCGCCGTTCGAGCCTGGTGGCGATGTGACTGAGCACCAGGTTGATCGCGATGTAGACCACCGAGATGACGATCGCGCTCGGGATGAGGTTGCCGAAGTTGGACGGGATCTGCTTGAGCCCGTAGTTCAGCAGCTCCTCGTAGGCGATGACCCACCCGAGGGCCGTGTCCTTGAGGAGGACGACCATCTGGCTCACGATCGCGGGCATCATGGCCGTGGTGGCCTGCGGCAGCAGGATGAGCCGCATGACCCCGCCCTTGCGCAGCCCGAGGGAGTAGCCGGCCTCCGACTGCCCCCGCGGCACCGACAGGATGCCCGCGCGGAAGACCTCGGCGAGCACCGAGCCGTTGTAGAGCGTCAGGCCGATGACCACGGCGGCGAAGGCCGGGACGCTGACGGTGTAGCCGCTGATCGTCGCGGGACCTGCCTGCGCGAAGAAGATCAGCAGAAGCAGCGGGATCGCGCGGAAGAACTCCACCACCGCGCCGGACGGCACGCGGATCCAGGAGTGCTCCGAGAGCCTGCCCAGCCCGAACACGACGCCGAAGACCAGGGCGAGCACGGCCGAGACGACCGCGGCCTGCAACGTGGCGATCATGCCGGGGATGATCTGGCCGGTCCAGACGTCCCCGCGCAGGAACGGCTCCCACAGCTTGCCCTCGAACTGCCCCTTGTCGGCCAGCGCCTTGATGAGCAGGTAGGCGACGCCGAGGATCACGACGGCGGAGACCAGGGTCAGGATGTTGTTGCGCAGACGTGCGCGGGGACCCGGCACGTCGAAAAGGACGTTGGCGCTCACGCGTCCTCCTTCTCTCGTACGGGCTCCCGGGCGGGCGTCTCCCGTACGGGCGTGTCCGGCGCGAGGCCGCTCATCGGCTCACCGCCAGGCGCTTGGCCAGCCAGCCGAAGAAGAAGCCGGTGGGCAGCGTGAGGACCATGTATCCGGCCGCGAACCCGAGGAAGATCGGGAGCGTGCCGCCGTAGTCGTCGAACATCTGCTTCATCACCGCCGAGGCCTCGATGTAGCCGGCGACGATGACGATGGTCGTGTTCTTGGTGAGCGCGATCAGGATGCTGCCCAGCGGGGCGATGACCGAGCGGAACGCCTGGGGGAGCACCACCAGCCGCAGGGTCTGCAGGAAGGTGAGCCCGATGGCTCGGGCCGCCTCGGCCTGCCCGGCGGGCACGGTGTTCATGCCGGACCGCAGCGCCTCGCACACGAACGACGCCGTGTACGCCGACAGCCCGAGCACCGCCCACCAGTAGTAGTTCGTGGGCGAGTCGGTGGAAAGGGTCAGCTGCAGGGTGTCGCTCAGCCCCAGCGCGCACAGCAGCAGGACCAGGGTCAGCGGGGTGTTGCGCAGGGTGTTGACGTAAACGGTCCCGGCGGCGCGCAGGACGGGAGTGGGGGACACCCGCATGGCGACCAGGATCGTGCCGAGGATCAGCGCCAGCAGCCCGCTCATAAGGGTCAGGCGGATCGTCGACCAGAAGCCTGTGAGGATCGTGCCGAATTCCTGTACCAGGGGACTGAAGTCAAAGAGCGATTCCATCGGGCTCCACCGGAGACGGGGAGCGCCGGTGAGGTGACCTCACCGGCGCTGGGGAAAGGGGATCAGCTGCAACCCTCGGCGGGCGGCGCACCCGCCGCCGTGAACTTCAGGCCAGTGCCGCTGAAGTGAGTGTCGAAGATCTTCTGCATCGTCCCGTCCTGGTACATCTTGACGATGGCCTTGTTGACGGCCTCGCAGGTCTCCTTGTCGCCCTTCTTCAGGCCGACGCCGTACCTCTCGTCGGTGAAGGGGGCGCCGGTGACCTTGAGCGCTCCGCCCTCACGCTTGGCGAACCCGGCGAGGATGGTGTCGTCGGTGGTGACCGCGTCGATGGCGTTGCCCTTGAGCTTGGTGACGCACTCCTCGTAGGCGCCGGCCGGCACGAGCTGGACCTCGACCTTCTTGTTCTCCTTGTTGGTGCCCTCGGCGATGTTCTTCCACGAGTTGGAGCCGGTCACCTGGCAGATGCGCTTGCCCTTGAGGCTGTCCAGGGAGGTGATGGAGGTGTCGTCGGCGCGGACGAGCGTGTCCTGGTGGGCGATGTACAGCGGCCCGCCGAAGGTCACCTTGGGCTTGCGCGCGTCGGTGATCGAGTAGGTCGCGACGATCATGTCGACCTGCCCCTGCTGGAGGAAGGTCTCGCGGTTGGCCGAGCGCGCTTCCTTCCAGGTGATGCCGCTCTCGGGAACGCCGAGCTCCTTGGCGATGTACTTCGCCACGTCGACGTCGAAGCCCTCGACCGTGCCGTCGGGCTTCTTCAGGCCGAGGCCGGGCTGGTCGTACTTCACGCCGATGGTGAGCTTCTTGTCGTCCTTGGCCTTCTGGAGCGCCGTCGTGGGTCCGCCGCCGCCGCAGGCGGAGAGGCTGGCGGCCAGAGCCGCGGCAGATAGGAGGATGGCCCCGATCTGTCGTGAACGCATATGCGTGTACCTCAGCTTTCTTCGTGTCGAGCGGTTGCCGGCATGGAGTGCTTCAGTGCGTGAGGTTCAAGGTGCGATCCCGTACGTCCGGGATCGCCGAACACGGGTCTCGTACGGACGTCGCGGCGCGGCACACGGGCGTGCCGATCAATGCGTCAAGATCTTGGACAGGAAGTCCTTGGCCCTGTCGGTCCGGGGGTTGGTGAAGAAATCGTCGGGGGTGTTCTCCTCGACGATCTGCCCTTCGGACATGAACACGACCCGGCTGGCCGCCCGGCGGGCGAAGCCCATCTCGTGGGTGACGACCACCATCGTCATGCCGTCACGCGCGAGACCGATCATGACGTCGAGCACCTCCTGGACCATCTCGGGGTCCAGCGCCGAGGTCGGCTCGTCGAAGAGGATCATCTTCGGGTCCATCGCCAGGGCGCGGGCGATGGCCGTGCGCTGCTGCTGGCCCCCGGAGAGCTGGGCGGGATACTTCCCCGCCTGGCCGTCGATGCCGACGCGCTGGAGCAGCTCCATGCCCCGTTTGTCGGCCTGATCGCGAGGGATGCCCCGTACCTTCACCGGACCCAGTGTGACGTTCTCCAGGATCGTCTTGTGGGCGAAGAGGTTGAAGGATTGGAACACCATCCCCACGTCCGACCTCAACTTGGCCAGTGCCTTACCCTCGGCGGGAAGCGGTTTCCCGTCGAAGGTGATCGTGCCGGAGTCGATGGTCTCCAGCCGGTTGATGGCGCGGCACAGGGTCGACTTACCGCTCCCGGAAGGGCCGATCACCACGACGACCTCTCCCCGGGAGACCGTCAGATCGATGTCCTTCAGCACATGAAGGGCACCGAAGTTCTTGTTGACGTTATCGACTCTGACGAGAGGAGTCGCGTCCCCGTTCTCCGTCATGTTGCACAACGTAAGTGGTCAAGGCCACCGGTCACTAACCAGGCGGTACCGATCGCATCACGGCCTGGTCACGGAGCGCGATCGTGTGGCTCGCTCCGGGTGGTCGTCACGCACAGGTGGTCCCGCCTGGAACGTCGCAGGGTCAGGGCGGAGGGGGCGTGCGACGAACCTCCCGGAGCGCCTACCCTTGTCAGTTGAGATGACTGTCACCGAGGAGCGCGCCCGCACCTACGAAGTCCGCACGTACGGGTGCCAGATGAACGTCCACGATTCCGAGCGGCTCTCGGGCCTGCTGGAGGACGCCGGGTATGTCCGGGCGGACGACGGCGACACGGCCGACGTGGTCGTGTTCAACACGTGCGCCGTCCGTGAGAACGCCGACAACAGGTTGTACGGCAACCTCGGCCACCTGCGCCCGGCCAAGTTGACCAACCCCGGCATGCAGATCGCCGTGGGCGGCTGCCTCGCGCAGAAGGACCAGGGCGAGATCGTCCGCAAGGCCCCCTGGGTCGACGTGGTCTTCGGCACGCACAACATCGGCTCGCTCCCCGTCCTCCTTGAGCGCGCGCGCATCGCGCAGGAGGCCCAGGTCGAGATCAAGGAGTCGCTGGAGGTCTTCCCGAGCACCCTGCCGACCAAGCGCGAGTCGCCGTACGCGGCGTGGGTGTCGGTCTCGGTCGGGTGCAACAACACCTGCACGTTCTGCATCGTCCCCGCGCTGCGCGGCAAGGAGAAGGACCGCCGCCCCGGCGACGTGCTGAGCGAGGTCCGCTCCCTGGTCGACCTCGGCGTCCTTGAGATCACGCTCCTCGGTCAGAACGTCAACACCTACGGCGTGGAGTTCGGCGACCGGCTGGCGTTCGGCAAGCTGCTGCGCGCCTGCGGCGACATCTCGGGGCTTGAGCGGGTGCGCTTCACCTCGCCGCACCCGGCGGCCTTCACCGACGACGTCATCGCCGCCATGGCCGAGACGCCCAACGTCATGCACCAGCTCCACATGCCCCTGCAGTCGGGCTCCGACCGCGTGCTGAAGGCCATGCGCCGCTCCTACCGGGCCGAGCGCTACCTCGGCATCATCGAGCGGGTGCGCGCCGCCATGCCCGACGCCGCCATATCCACCGACATCATCGTCGGCTTCCCCGGCGAGACCGAGGAGGACTTCCAGGGCACGCTCGACGTCGTCCGGCAGTCCCGCTTCGCCAACGCCTTCACCTTCCAGTACTCCATCCGTCCGGGCACCCCGGCCGCGACCATGGACGACCAGGTGCCCAAGGAGGTCGTCCAGGAGCGTTACGAGCGCCTGGTGGCCCTGCAGAACGACATCTCGTGGGCCGAGAACAAGGCGCAGGTGGGCCGCAGGCTGGAGGTCCTGGTCGCCGAGGGTGAAGGGCGCAAGGACGGGGCGACCCAGCGCATGTCCGGCCGCGCCCCCGACAACCGCCTGGTCCATTTCGTTCCGGCACTGCGCGATGACCTCCCTGGTGGTGACTTGCCGAGACCGGGTGACATGGTGACCGTCGAGGTCACCTACGCCGCTCCGCACCATCTCGTCGCCGACGGTCCCGCCCTGGCGCTGCGCCGCACCCGCGCGGGTGACGCGTGGGAGGCCAGGGAGAGCGCCGCCTGCGGCACGGGCGCGGGCTCCGGTTCCGGCACTCCGGGCGCGGTTTCGCTCGGCATGCCCGCCATGCGCCGTTCCTGATCCACATCCGCTCCGCTCCCCGGCGCGCCATGCCGGTCCGGCCTCGTCCACCCGGGTGTACGGCCGCGGTGGCCGGCCGGTTCACTTCCGTCCGGGTACGGCCGCTGGGACGCGGCCGGTTCACTTCGTACCGGTGTGGCCGCTGAGCAGCCGGTCGCAGTAGGCGCGGCGGAAGTCCGTGAAGGTCGCGCAGGGGTTCGGCACCGGGGGAGGCCGATCGGCCTCGGGCCGGCGCGGCTCCGGTGACGGCGGCGACCGGGGCGGGTCCGGTGGCGACGGACGCGGCGGGGGCTTGGGGATGGGCGCCGGCGGTTTCGGCTGATCCGGGAGGGTTCGCACCCTGCCCCGGGGGCCTTCCCGGCGGTCGCGGGCCGCAGGAGTGATCGGCCCGTTCTTCCTGGTCGCGCCCGAGGACGCGTCCCCTGCCCGCCCGCCGTGCCGGCGCCCTGCCCGCGTCGTGGCGGTGCTCCCCTCGCCCGGCGCGCTCGCCGCGTACGAGCCGCCCGGGACCCGCGCCCGCTCGTCTGGGGAGGCGCCGCCCTGGAGAGGGGGGACGAACGCCGTCCACAGGCGCTCGGGCCGCTTCATCTGAGGGAGTTCGGGCCGCGGGCGCCAGGGCGGGTCGAGCCGCGGGCGTCCGGGCGGCTCGATGTGCCCCGCGGAGGCGGCGACGGCCGGATGGCCCGCATTTTTTTCGTGTTCGAATACGGGGCGCGCTCCGGGTCCGGGCAGGGGCTCCGGGCGAGCGGCCGACGGGACGGTGGGGCGCGAGATCGGCGAGGCCGGATCCCTCTTTTGCGTCGGCGATCCGGGTGCCGTTGGAGCGGTACCAAGGGTGATCCCCAGCCCCACGATGGCGAAGACCGCCGTCACGCCCCCGACGGCCGCCACCGTTCGAATTGAGATCGGTCCAAGTGATGACAAGTCGTGATTCTTCCGTGATTGAGGTGCGGTAATTCGTTCTATGGGGCTAGTGTGACCACCGCCCGCGGAAGCCGGAGCGCTTTCCCCCCGATAGGCCGCAGGAGTCACCTAACATGGATCGGCACGACCGTCCGTCGCCGGGCCGCTACGACGAGTCCAGCTCACATCTCCCCACCGAATACCTCGCAAGCGAGCCGCCCTCCCCCTCGAGCTCGCGCAAAAGGACCCTCGTGATCAGCACGGCCGCCGCCGTGCTGGCGGCGGCCGTCACCGCCGGAGGGGTCATCACCCTCACGAACCGCACCGCTTCCACCAGCGGCGCCGGCACCGTGAGCCAGCAGTCGTCCGAGGACGGGACCGGCTCCGACCAGGCCGCGGGCGACGCCGCGTCCGACCCCGGCGACGTCTCCGCCGACCCGGACGACGCCTCCGGCGAGAGCGCGGGGTCCGACGGGTCGAGCGGCTCCTCTGGTTCTTCGGGGTCCTCCGGCGCACGGGCCGACGATCCGGGCTCCCCGGTCGGACCGACCGCCGCGCCCGTCGCGAACAACGACAGCGCGAAGAACAAGAAGAACACCTCGACGGACACCACCGGCACGAATGGCCAGGGCGTCACCCCCGACGGCCTCGCCGGGTACGTCGAGCCGAACGCGCAACTGCCGGACCGGTCCTCCGGCCTGCCCCCGGACTTCTTCGACGACATCGGCAGGCTCGCCGCGCCGCGGAGCACGAAGCCGTCCGCGACGCCCACGGCCAAGCCGAGCGCCAAGCCTTCGACGACGCCGGCTCCCAAGCCGACCAAGCCCGCGTCCAGCCCCTCCCCGACCGGCAAGGTGTCGGCCGTCGTCGCCGCAGAGGACGAGGTGGCGCGCCTGACCAACGCCGCCAGGCAGGAGCAGGGCTGCGGCCCGCTGCGCATCGACGAGAAGCTGCGCAAGGCCGCGCGGGGCCACTCCGACGACATGGCGGCCAAGGGGTACTTCGACCACACCTCGGCCGACGGCCGTTCCCCGTGGGACCGGATCAAGGCCGCCGGGTACAACGCGTCGATGTTCGCCGAGAACATCGCACGCGGCCAGGCCACCCCGGACGCGGTCGTCAAGGGCTGGCTGAACAGCCCCGGGCACCGCGCGAACATCATGAACTGCAAGCTCAAGGCCATCGGCGTCGGCGTCCACTTCGGTAGCGGCGGCCCCTGGTGGACCCAGGACTTCGGTTCCGCCTGACCTGGACGGCTCTCCGGAACGGCCCACCGCCGTCCTCTCCGCTCGACCGGCTCCAAGGACCCATGGTCCGGCCCGTAGAGCCGGGGAGGACGGCGCCGTCCGTTCCGGCGGCGAGCCGGGCGGGAGGGCGGCCGGTCCGGGTGGCGGGCCGGTGGGGTTAGCCTGATCTTGTGCTCGTCGCCGCGGCCGTCTGCCCGCATCCTCCGCTGATCGCCCCCGAGATCGCGGGAGCGGCGGCGCCGGAGCTCGACGACCTGCGCGACGCCTGCGCGTCCGCGATCCGGTCGCTGGCCGCCTCCCGGCCGGACACGCTCGTCGTGGTCGGCGACGCCGAGGCGTCACGCTCGTACGAGCCGCACGCGGGCGGGAGCCTCGCCCCGTGGGGCGGCGCCGGCGTCCGCGTGGGCTCGGGGAGCCCGGTCCTCCCGCTTTCCCTGACCGTCGGCCGCCTGCTCCTGGACCTCGCCGGGTCCGGGCCCGCCTCCGGGTACGAGGCGGTCGCCTCCGACGCCCCGCCCGAGGCGTGCCGGCGGCTCGGCGCGGCTCTGGCGGGTCGCGGGCGGCGGGTCGCGCTGCTGGTCATGGGCGACGGCTCCGCCAGGCTCACGGTGCGCTCGCCCGGCTACTTCGAGCCCGGTGCCCTCGCTTACAACGAGGCGCTCGCGCGGGCGCTCGGCGGCGCGGACGTACCGGCCCTGGCGGCCCTCGACCCCGCTGAGGCCGCGGAGCTGTGGGTGGCGGGCCGGGTGCCGTTCCAGGTGCTCGCGGGCGCGGCCGGGGCCGAGTCGGAGGGCGGGAGCGGCTTCCACGGCGAGCTGCTCTACGACGACGCGCCCTACGGCGTCGGCTACCTCGTGGCCCGCTGGACCCGGCACGAGCCATCGTGAGCGGCGGCTCGGAGGATAGGGATGGGACCACGCCCGGCCGTGGTTACGGTGGGAGGACGGGTGCGGCGCTCGCCGCGCCGACGACTAGCGCGGATGGACATGATCGGATGGTAGACGTCGCCTTGGGCAGCGTGCCGACACCGCTCGGCGACGTGCTGGCGGCCGTCACCCCGGATGGGGTGGTGGCGACCGTGTTCCAGGACAGCGACGCCGCCAGGCGGAGGCTGCTCGGCCGGCTCGGCGTGCCCGGCGTGGACGATCCGGCCCGTACGGCGCACGCCTTGGACGAGCTGGCCGCCTACTTCGCCGGGGAGCTCCGGGAGTTCACGGTGCCCATCGACTGGCGCCTGATGTCGACGATGCAACGGCGGGTGCTCGGCGCCCTGTACGAGACGGTCCCGTACGGCAGGGTGACGACCTACGGCGACCTGGCCGGGAGCAGCGGCTCCGGCGTGCCTGCCCGCGCCATCGGGTCGATCATGGGCAGCAACCCCGTCCCGATCATCGTCCCGTGCCATCGGGTCGTCGCCGGGAACGGGCTCGGAGGGTTCAGCGGCGGCGACGGGGTCGACTCCAAGCGCTGGCTGCTCACCCTGGAGGGCTACCTGCCGCCGACCCTCGACTGGGAGCTGTAGTGGAGCGCGCGGACGCGGGGCCGCCGGTCGTCGCCGTCGTCGGGCCGACCGCCGCGGGCAAGTCGGACCTGGCCGTGGAGCTCGCGCTCCGCCTCGGAGGCGAGGCCGTCAACGCCGACTCCATGCAGCTCTACCGGGGAATGGACATCGGCACGGCCAAGCTCACGCCCGCCGAGCGCCGCGGCGTCCCCCACCACCTGCTGGACGTCTGGGACATCACCG
Organism: Sphaerisporangium sp. NPDC049003; assembly: GCF_043197795.1. Lineage (NCBI taxonomy): Bacteria > Bacillati > Actinomycetota > Actinomycetes > Streptosporangiales > Streptosporangiaceae > Sphaerisporangium > Sphaerisporangium sp. NPDC049003. The sequence goes on along the minus strand of NZ_JBICTU010000002.1, from coordinate 165,396 downwards.
AGACGGCGAGCGTGGCCGAGTACCAGCGGATGGCCCGCGCGCTCATCGACGGCATGCGCGCGAGGGGCGCGGTGCCGATCCTGGTGGGCGGTTCCGGCCTCTACGTCCGCGCGGCCCTGGACGATCTGGAGTTCCCCGGCACGGACCCCGCGATCAGGGCCAGGCTGGAGGCCGAGCTCGACGCCGTCGGTCCCGAGGCGCTCCACCAGCGCCTCAAGGAGCTCGATCCGGTGGCGGCCGAGGCCGTCCTGGCGAGCAACGGCCGCCGCATCGTGCGCGCCCTGGAGGTGATCGAGCTCTCCGGCCGGCCCTTCTCGGCCACGATGCCCTCCTACGACGCCGTCTACGACAGCGTGCAGATCGGCGTCCAGGTGCCCCGGCCGCTGCTCGACGAGCGCATCGCCATCCGGGTCGACCGCATGTGGGAGGCCGGGTTCGTCGAGGAGGTCAGGGTCCTCGCCGGCCGGGGGCTCGCGAGCGGCCGTACGGCCCGCAGGGCGCTCGGCTACGCGCAGGTGCTGCGCTTCCTTGAGGGGGAGTGGACCGAGGACCAGGCCAGGGAGGAGACCGTCAGGTTGACGCGACGGTTCGCCCGGCGCCAGGAGTCGTGGTTCCGGCGCGACCCTCGGGTGAGGTGGCTGCCCTTCGACGCTCCTGACCTGGTCGAGCAGGCCCTGACATTGGTCGCGGGGTAAGATTCGGTGACATGCGTTTCGTAAAGGGCCACGGCACCGAGAACGACTTCGTCATCCTTCCGGACCCTGACGGGAGCCTCGATCTGCCCGCGTCGCTGGTGACGACGCTGTGCGACCGCCGCTCCGGCATCGGGGCCGACGGGGTGCTCCACGTCGTGCCCGCCAAGCTGAGCGCGGAGGCCGCCGAGATCGCCGATCGCGAGTCCGGCCGGTCGCACGGCGCCGACTGGTTCATGGACTACCGCAACGCCGACGGCGGCGTGGCCGAGATGTGCGGCAACGGCCTGCGCGTCTTCGCCCGCTATCTCGTGGACGCCGGGCTGGCCGACCCGGGGGAGTTCGACGTCGTCACCCGCGCCGGCGTCCGCCGCGTACAGCTCGCGCGCACCGGGGACGTCACCGTCGACATGGGCGCGCCGGAGGTCCTCGGCGAGAGCGTGGCGACCGTCGGAGCCACCGAGTACGAGGGGCTCGTCGTCGACATGGGCAACCCGCACCTGGCCTGCGTGACCGGCGACCCGGTGACCCAGCTCGACCTGACCTCGCAGCCCGGCTTCGACCCCGCCGTCTTCCCGCACGGCGTCAACGTCGAGCTGCTCAACCTCGTGGGGGAGCGCAGGGTCGTGATGCGCGTGTACGAGCGCGGTTCCGGAGAGACCCGGTCCTGCGGCACGGGCGCGGTGGCCTCGGCGGTGGCGGCGGCGCGTCTCGCGGGAGAAACCTCGGGCACGTGGACCGTCGAGGTGCCGGGGGGCGTCCTCACGGTGACGCTCGACGGGCGCACGAGCCACCTGACCGGCCCGGCCGTCCTCGTCGCCTCCGGCGAGTTCCCCGCCTTCGCCCTCTCCTGAGCGGGCCGCGGGGTCCGGTTGCGGCCGCCCGCTCGTCCACCGCACCGCCCGCATGTTTGGGGCATGCTCTGCGAACTGGCAGACTGGCGTGCCATGGACGTGGACATCTGGGCCTGGGTCTCAGACACCCAACGGCAACTGGCCGAATCGGGGAACACCGGGCTGGCCATCGCGCTGGGCGACCTCCCGGCGCAGGCTTTCGAGGGCCGTTATGCCCAGCTCGACGTGATGGCGCCGGCGGTCGCCCAGCAGGCCGAGGCGCTGGAGCTGCCGTGGCTTGAGCTCTTCGCCCGGCACTGGCACCTGGTCAGCCGCATCGGCGACCGCGCTCAGGGCACGGTCGCGCTCGGCGACGCCGAGGCCCTGCTGGAGTTCGCGCGGCGCGAGGACACCAGGGAGTGCCCCTCGGTTCCCGCCGCCGTGGAGGCGCTCGCCGTCTGCCAGGCCAACATCGACGGCCCCGGGTACGCCGCCGAGCGCCTCGCCGCTCTCGGCGCCGCGCTTGAGGCCGTGCGGCCCGGCTCGCCCGCCTTCTGCGGGCTCGTCACGCAGTACGTCGCGGCGTTGTCCGACGCGGGCGAGGCCGAGCAGGCCGTCACCTACTACGAGTCCGCCGTCGCGGGCCGCAGGTCCGCCGAAGGGCAGGTCAGCTGGGAGCTGGCGGCCTCGGGCGTGCGGGCGCTGCTCGCCGCGGGCCGCACGCAGGAGGCGCTCACCGAGCTCGACTCCGCCAAGGAGTTCCCGGCGGACGACCCGGTCGCCAAGGAGCACCGCGAGGGGGTGCTGCGCGCCCTGGTGCTGGCCACCGCGGGGCGTCTGACCCCGGCGCTGGAGGCGCTCCCCGACCTCGACGTCGTCGGCGACCACCCCCGTGACTGGGTCGAGTGGGCGCGCGCCGTGCGGCTGCTCGGCGAGGTCATCAGCAACACCTGGCAGCTCGGCCGTGTGCTTCGCCAGTGGATGGGCTACTTCGAGACCATGGGCGTCAACCGCGGGCGGGTCGAGCTGGCCCTGATCGCCGGTGAGCTCGCCGTGGCGCGGCAGGGCGTGTGGCAGGCCCGCGCGCTCGCCGACCTCGCCGAGTCCTGGCTTGGCGAGCTGCGCACGGCCGAAGGGCTGTCCGAGCGTGTGACCGCGCTGCGTGCCGCCGCCGACGCCGCGACGCCGCCCCCGGCTCCGGGCCCGCAGGACGAGCTGGTCGCCTACTTCGACGCCGCCGACGGCCACAACGCCGACCCCGAGCGCTGGGTGGGCTGGCTGTGGCCGCTGTCGGGCACCGACCTCGAGGCCACGCGCCGCCACACCACGACGCTGGGCTTCCTCGGGTACGCGCCGCTGGGCGCCGACATCCTGTGGAAGACGATCGTCGAGGACGCCGACCCGGCCACCGCCGAGGAGGAGGACATCGCCTACCTCACCGGCGTGCTGATCGAGGCGGGCCAGGACCAGCGGGTGGAGCGGTTCGCGGCCATGCTGCCCGCGCCGACCTCCCACCTCGCGCTGGGCAGGCTGCACCGGGCGCGTGAGCGGTGGGCCGAGACCACTTCCGAGGCCGAGAAGTCGCTCGCGGCCGGAGCCGAGGGCATCGTCGCGCTGGAGGCCAGGCGCCTGCTCGCGGGTGCAGCCCAGCAGCTCGGCGACAACGCCAAGGGCGCGGCCATCCTGCGCGACCTGGTCGAGTCGGGCCAGGGCGAGGAGGAGGACACCTGGCGCATGATCGTCATGGCCACCGCCTCCGAAGACTGGCCGCTCGTCCGCGAGGGCGCCGCCAAACTCGGCATGCAGCTCGACACCACCGAGGGCCCCATCGAGGAGGAGTGGCACCTCGTCCGGGTCGTCCTGCCGGTCTCCGACGGCAGCCAGCGCGAGGTGCTCGCCGTGCGCACCGGTCCCGCCACCGCCCGGCTGCTCATCCCGCAGCCCCGCGGCATGGACTACAACGCCGGTGACGTCGTCGTCATCGACCCCCGGCCGCTGGAGCCGGTGCCCGAGGGCGCCGAGGAGCAGGAGAGCTACGTCATCCCGTTCGCCGGTGTGGCGCTGCTGCGTCCGGGCGGTTACACCAGCTGGTTCTTCGACGGGGCGGCCCCCAGCGAAGAAGACTGGACCGAGTTCAACGAGGTGATGGCCGAGCGCGGCTGGCCCATGTGGGTCTACAGCGACGAGAACTACTCGGTCTCCCACCCCACCACCCGCGAGCGGCTCCAGGGCGTCTACGGCTGGATCGCCGTGCCGCCGGGGATCGAGCCGGTCGAGGTCGACGCCCTGCTCGACGACGCGACCGAGCGCTGGAGCCACCCGCTGGCCTGGCTCGACCTCGCGCGCAGCGCCGGCATCGAGGTGGAGCGGCACGAGCGCATCACCAAGGAGTACGGCCTGTAGATCCGGTGTCCCTGGGGAGCCATGGTGCTTGAGCGGTTCAGGCTCGACGGCAAGGTCGCCGTCGTCACCGGGGCATCCTCGGGGCTGGGCGTGGCCTTCGCCCGCGGCCTCGCCGAGGCGGGCGCCGACATCGCGATCGGCGCCCGGCGCGAGGACAGGCTGGAGGCGACGCGGCGTCTGGTCGAGGAGACCGGGCGCCGCTGCGTCGCGGTGGTCACCGACGTCACCAGCCCCGGCGACTGCCAGGCGCTCGTGGACGCGGCGGTCGCCGAGCTGGGAGGCGTCGACATCCTGGTCAACAACGCCGGGGTCGGCACGGCGGTGCCCGCGCTGCGGGAGACCCCGGAGGAGTTCCGCCAGGTCGTCGAGGTCAACCTGCACGGCTCGTACTGGATGGCCCAGGCCTGCGCGAAGGTGATGCGTCCCGGGTCGTCCATCGTGAACGTCGGAAGCGTGCTGGGCGAAACCACGGCCGGTCTGCCGCAGGCGGCGTACAGCGCGTCCAAGGCGGCCGTCGCCGGGCTGACCAGAGATCTGGCCCAGCAGTGGACCGGGCGGCGCGGCATCCGGGTCAACTGCCTGGAGCCGGGGTTCTTCGAGTCCGAAATGACCGCCAGCTACCGTCCCGGCTACCTCGACGGGCAGTTGGAGCGGCGCGTGCTGATGGGGCGGGCCGGTGACCCGGCCGAGCTGGTGGCCGCCGCGGTCTTCCTGGCCTCGGACGCCGGCTCGTACGTCACCGGCGTGGTCCTGCCCGTCGACGGCGGCTTCCTGGCAACATGATCCCGGCCGTCCGCCGCCTGGTCATGGATCGCCTGGGCGTCTCGTGGTTGTGGCGGGGCGGTTTCGTCCAGGTCACGCATACTTCATCCGTATGTGGAAGAGTCACGCGTACGTTTACGTGGAGTTGGGAGGCAGAGTGCTGGAGATCGACCGGCTTGCCGCGGTGGTACGAGACGAGCGCCCGTGGGGTGGTTTCGAGCGTTACACCCACAACGAGACGTCGACCGTCAAGATCATCGAGGTCGCGCCCGGGCAGCGGCTCAGCCTCCAGCGGCACAAATACCGCGACGAGCTATGGGTGGCCCTCGACCCCGGCGCGGTCTTCGAGATCGACGGCGAGCGCGTCGAGCCGTCGGTGGGCGACCGGGTGCTGATCCGTGCGGGGCAGACCCACCGGCTGAGCTCCTCCGGCCCGGCGACGCGCATTCTGGAGGTCGCCTTCGGCCACTTCGACGAGGACGACATCGAGCGCCTCGACGACGCCTACGGAAGAACCTGACGGTCCCGGAGTCCCTGGCTTTCCTTCTTGGGCCCGCAGGACCGTCCTACGACCCGTGAGACCGTTCTACGACCCCGCGAGACCGTTCTACGACCCAGGAAACCCTTCTTGTGCCCGTGAGATCGGCTTCGGTCCGTGAGCGTTCTTGTGCCCGTGAGATCGGCTTCGGTCCGTGAGCGTTCTTGAGTCCGTGAGATCGGCGCCCTGATCGCGACGGGAGCTCGTTTCTCGCGGATCCGCTCGATTGTTCTTCCGTCCATAACCGCTGTCCGCATGCCTCCCCCCGAGGATTCGTCCGATCTACCTGGGCTTGGCCGCCTTCTCCCGGGCTTTGCCGTAATCGCGGCTTTCGGGGGTAGTTGCTATACCTAGGTATTACTTTTTCTTTACCTGGGGGTGGCAGTGCGCCTGCGTGGATCTCGCGCGATCATGGCCGGAGTCGTGGCGGCCGTCATGCTGATGGGGTGTGGCCCCATCGACGCCAATGGCGCCGGTGGCGGCGGTGTTGGTGACATGGGGTCCGGGGATGGTGGCGGTGCCGGTGGCGATTCCACCGGTGTCCTCCCTCTGGACAATCCCAAGGGCACCGGGCGCGGCCTCGCCGCGATCACGTCGTCCAAGGACCGCGTCGCGGCGGTCAAGCTGATCGAGAAGTTGCCGACCAAGGGACGCGGCCCCAAGACCGGCTATGCCCGGGCCGAATTCGGGTACGCGTGGGCGGACAACGCCGAGGACATCCCGTTCGCGCACAACGGCTGCGACACCAGGAACGACGTCCTGGCACGCGACGGCGACGATCTGAAGTACCGCTCGGGCTCCAAGTGCGTCCTGGCCTCGATGACGCTTCACGACCCCTACACCGGCAAGACCATCGCATGGACCAAGCAGGACGCCTCCGAGGTCCAGATCGACCACATCATGCCGCTGTCGTACGACTGGCAGATGGGCGCGTCGCGATGGACCAAGGCCAAGCGGGTCCAGATCGCCAACGACCCGCTGAACCTCATGCCCGTCGACGGCTCGACCAACTCCTCAAAGGGCGACTCGGGGCCGGCGACCTGGCTTCCCCCGTCCAAGGTCATCCGCTGCTCCTACGCCGTGCGCTTCGCGCAGGTGGCATTGAAGTACGAGCTCGCGGTCACCGCCCCCGACAAGGACGCCATGCTCGCCCAGTGCGCCTGACCCGCACCCGCCGTACGGTACGAGGCATGGACGAACTGTTCCGGCATGAGACGTGATGAGCTGTGCCGGTACAGGGAGTGAAGAAATGTTCCGGTCGGAGATGTGACGAACTGTTCCGGTGCGGGCTGTGAAAGCACGAGCCGTGCCGTGGTGAGCCCCCTCTGCCCTCCACGGCACGGCTAGACCTGTCGGTCGTCCTGGCCGTCCTAGTCGTCGTGCTTCTGGCGGAACTTGATGATCTTGCCGGTCTTGACGGAGATGTAGACGCGGTACTCGGTGTGGTGCTTCTTCAGCTCCACCTTCCAGACGCGGTAGCCGTGCTCCCACTCGCGCTCGACCTCGGTGACCCGCGCGCCGGGGACCCGCTTCTTGGCGATCCTGATCGCCTGCCGATAGGTGATCGCCGAGGACGTGGTGACCGTGCTCGTCGTGCTCGTCGTGGCCGTCACCGCCGACGCGGTCGTGGACGTCGAGGCGGCGGGCGTGGAGAGCGCGTTCGCGGCCGAGGCCGCCACGGCTCCGGTGGTGAGGACGGCGATCGCTCCGGCGCCCGCGATGGTGAGCCTGGCCGCCTTGCCGATGCTTCGTGTTTTCGTCATGGCCCCACATTCGCCGGGAACGCCCTAAGCCCGCGCTTCGGCGAAGTTAAGGGGCTCCTAAGGTCAGAACGACCACCGCGCCGCCGCCCGGCGCGGTGCCGAGCGACAGGGAACCGCCCGACGCCTCGGCCGTCCGCCGGGCGATGTCCAGCCCCAGCCCGGTCGATCCCGCGCTGCTGAGTCCCCGATCGAGGGGGCTCGCGCCCTCCGGCGCGAGCCCGAACCCCGGCCCCGAGTCGGCGACCTCGATCCGTACACCCCCGGACGCGGCGGGCGCCGCTCGTACGTCGCCCGGGGGGCCCGCCGGACGTACGTCACCGGCTGCGGCGGGCGTCAGTCGTACGGTGAAGGAGACGCCCTCGGGGGTGTGGGCGAAGACGTTGCCGAGCAGCGCGTCGACGCAGGCGGACAGCTCGGCCGCGCTGACGGCCACGCTGAGCGGCCCCTGGGGAAGGTCCAGTTCCACCGGCCGGCCCTGGTCCTCGGCCAGCACCGACCAGAACGTGACCCGCTCGGCCACCACCGCCACCGCGTCACAGCTCGCGTGCTCCTGCGACCGGCGGCGTACGTCCGTGATCACCGAGCTCACGGCGCGTTCCAGCGCGTCGACGCGGTTCCCGAGCCGCGCGGCCTCCTCCGGGTCGGTGAGCGACTCGGCCTCCAGCCGCAACCCGGTGAGAGGCGTACGGAGGCGGTGGGAGATGTCGGCGGCCGTCTCCCGCTCCTCGGCGAGCAGGTCGCTGATCCGTCCCGCCAGGTGGTTGAGCGCGAGCCCCACGTCGCGCACCTCCACGGGACCGCCGGGCGTGGCCCGCGCGCCCAGGTCCCCGGCGGCGAGCCTGTGGGACACACGGGCCAGCCCGGTCATGGGCCGGGTGAGCGCGAGCGCCAGGCGGTCGGCGACGAGGATGCCGACGCCGATCAGGGCGAGCCCGAGGACGAGCATGCCGATCCACACTTCCCTGACCCCCTTGCGGAGGTCCTTCTCGCTGAGGAAGACGCGGACCACGGCCGTACCATCGGCAAGGCCCTGCACGGCGGCGAGCACCTCCAGGCCGGAGGCGGTCCGCGCCGTGAGGCTCTGCCCGCGCGCGGCCAGCTCCACGGCCGGCGAGCGCGACGCGGGGGAGCCGACGACCTGGCCGCCGGGCAGGAAAACGCTGATCGCGTGGCCGCTCGACGCGGAGGTGCGCTCGGCGGTCAGCGCCAGGCCATCGGGATCCACGGTGCCCACCGACGCCGCGACGGACTGTGCCTCGGAGTTCGCCTGCGTCACCGCGCCGCTCTCGGCCAGCGCGCGGACCAGCAGGCCCAGCGGGACGAGCAGGGCGACCAGCACCAGCGAGGTGGTGGCCGCCACGAGCAGCGCGAGCCACCGCCTCATGCCGGCCCGGCCGGTTCCGGTGCGGTGAGGGCCGCCGTGAGCCGTCGATTCATGTCGGGTCGACCAGCTTGACCCCGACGCCGCGCACGGTCTGCAGGTAGCGGGGTTCCTGCGCGGTCTCGCCCAGTTTGCGGCGCAGCCACGACAGGTGGACGTCCACGGTCTTGTCCGCTCCGCCGTACGGCACCTGCCAGACCTCGGTGAGCAGCTCACGCTTCGTGACGACCTCGCCGGAGCGGGCGGCCAGGAAGTGAAGCAGGTCGAACTCGCGTGGCGTGAGGTCCAGCGGGGCGCCGTCGAGGACGGCCTCGCGGCTGCGCGGGTCCAGCCGCAGGCCTCCCACGGTCACCGACGCGTCCGTACGGCCGTCGGCGGTGCGGCGCAGCACGGCGCGCACGCGGGCGTCCAGTTGGGCGGCGCTGAAGGGCTTCACCACGTAGTCGTCGGCCCCCGCGTCCAGCAGGCGGACCATCTCGGCGTCGCCGTCCCGGGCGGTCGCCACGATGACCGGGACGCGGCTGACGGCCCTGAGCATCCGCAGCATCTCGGTGCCGTCCAGGTCGGGCAGGCCGAGGTCGAGCACGACGAGGTCGGGGCGCTCGGAGACGGCCTGCCGCAGGCCGTCGAGCGCGGTCGGGGCCGAGGACACGGCGTGGCCCCGCTCACGCAGCCCTCGCATGAGGGCGGTACGAATCGTCGCTTCATCCTCGACGAGCAGGACGTTGGCCATGGGCGGATACGCTAACGGCTCCGAGGCGATCGGCATAAGCCCGTTATGGTGCCCTTAACCCCGTCTTAGGAGACAGCCAGGGAGGATCAGGGGCATGAACCGGCGCCTGCTTCTCGTCGTGACCGGATGGCTGGTCGTCGGGCTCGTGGCCACCGGCGCGGGCATCGTGGTGACCGCCTTCCTCGGCGAGTCGATCACCGGCTCCGCCTCCCGCGCCCTCTCGCCCGCCGAGATCCGCCGCTCCCTCGACGCCTCACCGTCGCCGTCACCGCTCGCCACGGGTGACGGCTCCGGGGCAGGGACGGCGTCGCCCTCGGGGACCGAATCGGCCGCCGCGAGGCCTTCCGCGTCCGCTTCGGTCTCACCGTCCGCCAGTGCCGCCCGAGGACAGACCAAGGTGTTCTCGGCCAGGGGCGGGACCGTGGTGGCGCGGTGCGCGGGCGGCCTGGTGACCCTGCGGTCCTGGACCCCGGCACAGGGGTACGAGGTGAAGGACGCGGAGCGGGGCCCCCGCGACAAGGTGCGCGTGAGGTTCGAGAGCCAGGACGCCCGCACCGAAATCGAGACCCGCTGCTCGGGCGACCACCCCACAGCCACGATCAAGAACGACTGAGCGCCTTCGGGTGACTCGATCCGATACTCGGGCGAACGCCCCGTTCCCACGATCTGACTCAGCTGACCGCTTTCGTGGTCAGTCCGACGCAGCGTGCCGGAGACCGCTCAGGTTCATTCAGACCGATCGAGTGGCAGGCCATGTCCGCGTGCGAGAGCGGTGTGAGGACGCTGTTTCCGTTGTCCACAGGAGCCGCCTGAGCAGCGGATGATCTTGGGGAGGTGTTCTAGGATCGGCCGACCGTAAAATACGAGTAAAGGGCGGCCCCAAGATGAGCGCAAGGAAGAGCACCGACTCGCAGGCATCGGGCTCGCAGGCATCGGGTGGGGGGCGTGGGAGGCGGCTTCTGCTCAGGGGGGTTCTGCTCGCCGTCATCGCCATCGTGGGCCTCGGGCTCCTCGCCACGGGATGCAGCAAGGTCAGCACCGCGCCCGACGAGGTGAGGCTGCACTACGCGGGCGGCCCCTTCGAGGCGATCAAGTTCGTGAAGTGCATCAACCCCTCCAGCGGGGCCACCTTCCTCGGCCCGGGGGACACCTCTTACGCCTATCCCTTCGGTCAGCGCACGTTCGACTTCTCCGGCACCGATGACTCCGAGTCCAAGGCCATCAGCATCGTCTCCAAGGACAACGTCGAGATGCAGGTCGCGGGCTCCGCGACGTTCACCCTCAACACCTCCTGCGAGACCCTGCGCCAGTTCCACGAGAAGATCGGGCTGAAGTACGGCTCCTACTTCGACGCCAGGGAGTCCGACGGCTGGCGCCGCATGCTCAACTTCTACTTCAAGCAGCCGCTCGACCGGGCCATGGACGCGGCCTCGCAGGAGTTCGAGTGGAAGAAGCTGTTCAACGACCCGAACGCCAAGCAGCAGTGGGAGCAGCGGGTCGGCCAGCTCGCGCGGCAGTTCATCAAGGAGACCGCCGGCGCCGACTACTTCTGCCAGCCCAACTACGCGGGCACGGGTGAGTGCGGAGACGTCGCGCTCACGATCCAGAAGCCCGAGCCGCCGCAGACCCTGATCGACGCGCTCGCCGCCGAGCAGGCCGCCAAGCAGCAGAACCTCGCCCAGCAGCAGATCAACACCAAGGTCAGGACCGAGATGGAGTCCATCAAGGACCTGGTCAAGGTGCTCGGACCGCAGGGAGCCATCCTCTGGAAGGCCATCCAGGACGGCAGGGTGCAGGTGGTGCCGGTGCCGCAGAACGGCTCCCTCAACATCACCCCGCAGTCACCCTGACCCATGCCTCGCAGGGAGTGATGTCGGCTTCTAGGTCCGGATCTCGGCAAGCTCGGTGGACCGGCGAGCTGCCGGCCGCCCTGATGGTGGTGACCAGGGATGGGGCTGATCATCGGGGCGGTGCCACGTCCGTGCCGAAGGCGGCGGCGATGGTGCGCATGCCCTGGGCCAGTTCCTCTCGGCCGAGGGCCCCGATGCGGTCGACGGGGCCCGAGATCGACATGGCCGCGATGACCCTCGCGCCGTCGCGCACCGGCACGGCCAGGCAGTGGACCCCCAGCTCCTCCTCGCCGAAGTCCATCGCGTAGCCCTGCTCCCGCACCCTGTCGAGCTCCGCGAGCATCGCCTCGATCGAGGTGATCGTGTGCTCCGAGCGGCGCGGCAGGCCAGTGCGGGTCAGGATGGCGGCCGCGTCGGCGCGCTCCGCGAGCAGGACCTTGCCCACCGCCGTGCTGTGCGGCAGGACCCGGCGGCCCACCTCGGCGAACATCCGCAGCCGCCGAGGCGAGGCCGCCTGGGCGACGTAGACGACGAAGTCGCCCTCCAGCACGGCGAGGTTCGCCGTCTCGCCGGACAGCGCGACCATCTTCTCCAGGTACGGCTGCGCCCACACGCCCACCATGCGCTCGGCGGCGCCGCCGAGCCGCACCAGGGCACTGCCCAGGGCGTAGCGGCGGTCGGACTCCTGCCGGACGTACCCCCGGGCCAGCAGCGAGCGCAGCAGCCGGTGGATCGTGCCGTACGGCAGGCCCGTGCGGGCGGCGATCTCGGACAGGCCCGCCTCGCCACCCTGGTCGGCCAGCGCCTCCAGCACGTCCAGCGCCCGGTCGACGCTCTGCACCGTGCTCATCGGGCCCGCTCCCCGGCGACGCTCTGGACCGTGCTCATCCGGTCCGCTCATCGGGCCCGCTCCCCGGCGGCCGAGGCGCCTGCGCGGTGCGGTGAACGTCCGATGGAGGCGGGGGAGAGGCCGCGCAGGGAGGCGTCGAGGACCTCGGCGGTGTGGGCGACACGGATGTCCTCGCCCCGCCTTCGCGCGGCCGAGGCGATCTGCATCGTGCACCCGGGATTGGCGGAGACCAGCAGGTCCGCTCCGACGCTCAGCACCTGCTCGGCCTTGCGGTCGCCGAGGTCGCGGGCGGCCTCCGGCTGGAACAGGTTGTACGTGCCCGCGGAGCCGCAGCACATCGACGCGTCCGGGACCTCCCTGAGCCGCAGGCCGGGCACGCTCGCCAGCAGGGCACGGGGCTCGGAGCGGATGCCCTGCGCGTGGGCCAGATGGCACGCGTCATGGTAGGCGACCGTGATCGGCAGCGGATGGCGCTCGGCCGAGGGTCCCAGCTCGGCCAGGAACTCCGCGAAGTCAACGAAGCGGAGTGCCCGCGCCCTGGCCTCCCAGGCGGGGTCACCGGCGAGCAGTTCGGCGTACTCCTTGGTGCTCGACCCGCATCCGGCCGCGTTGACGACCACCGTGTCCACGCCCGCGCGCTCGAACGTCGCGATCGTCCTGCGGGCGAACCGCACCGCCTCGTCCTTACGCCCCGAATGCACGGAAAGCGCGCCACAGCAGCCCTGCCCCGGAGGGATGACCACGTCGCACCCCTCCATCGCCAGCACGCGGGCCGTGGCCGCGTTGACCTTGGGGAAGAACTCCCCTTGCACGCATCCGGTCAGCATCCCGACGACCGCCCGCCGCTCGCCCCGCGCCCGTACCCGGTGCGGGAGGCGTACCCGGCGGGGGACCGGGGGAGCCAGCTCGGCCATGGCGGCGAGACGCGGATCGAGCCGTTCGAGCAGGGGACGCACGCGCGGCGTGAGCCGCTCACCTATCCGGAGCGGCAGGCGGAGCGCCCGCAGCCGCCGAGGGTAGGGGAACAGCCCGAACACCAGGGCGCGGAAGGCGCGGTCGGCCTTCGGGCGCCGGTGGACCCGCTCGACCTCGGCCCGCGTCGACTCGATCAGCAGGTCGTAGCGCACGCCCGAGGGGCACGCGGTGACGCAGGCCATGCAGCCCAGGCAGGCGTCGAAGTGACCGGCCATCTCGGGGGTCAGCGGGGTGCCCTCGACGTGCTGCTTCATCAGGTGGATCCGCCCGCGGGGGGAGTCCATCTCCTCGCCCCACAGGACGTAGGTGGGGCAGGCGGGCAGGCAGAAGCCGCAGTGTACGCAGTCCTTGATCAGCTCGGGGTCCATGGCCGTTCGCTCCTCACGCGCCGTGGCTCGCGGCCGGCGGCGGGCCGCCGATGAGCCGTCCGGGTGACATGCGCCCCTCGGGGTCGAAGCGCTCCTTCACCCGCCGCATCAGCGTGACCGCCCCGGTGGGCCCCCAGCGGTCGAGCCGTGACGCGACCTCCGGGGGCGCGGTCCACACCACCAGTCTCCCGCCGTCCGCGGCCACGCCGGAACGCAGGGACGTCACGAAGATCTCGGCGGCCGGTGCGGTGGTGTCCGGCGGGAGCGCCAGGTGCAGTACGGACGAGGCGACCGCCCCCCGGACCAGGACGGGGACGTCCCCGGCCTCCTCGGCCGCGCGCGTCACGGCGGCCAGCGCCCGTACGGCCGCGCCGGGCGGGACACGCAGCTCCAGCAGGAACTCCTCGCCGGGCAGGAGCCCCCACCAGACCGGGGGCTCGGAGGCGATCAGCGCGGACGGTCCCATGAGCTCGCCGGCGGCCTTCGCCCGCTCCTCGGCCGCCACGCCCTCGACGAGCGCCGCGACCGTCACGGGAGCGTGGACGCCCGGCCAGTCGATCTCCAGCGCGCTCGGTTCGAGCTGCGAGCCCGCGATGGCGGTGAGGCCGGGCAGGTCTCGCGGATCCTGGACGGTCGCGGTGACCCAGGCACGGGAGGCCGGCAGCGGGTGGAGGCGGAAGGTCGCCTCCGTGATCACACCGAGCGTGCCCTGGGAGCCGGTGAACAGCTTGCCGAGGTCGTAGCCCGCGACGTTCTTGACGACCTTGCCGCCCGAATGGGCGATCGTGCCGTCGGCGAGCACGACCGTGATCCCGATGAGCAGGTCGCGCGCCGTGCCGTACCGCAGGCGGCGGGGACCGGCGGTGGCGGTGGCGAGCGTGCCGCCGATGGTCGCCCCCTCGACCGGGATGTCCAGGGCGAGCTGCTGCCCGGCGCCGGCGAGGGCTTCGGCGAGCGCCTCGGCCGTCACCCCGGCCTGCACCCGTACGACCAGATCACCGGCGACGTGCTCCAGGACCTGGTTCAGGCAGCAGGTGTCCACCAGCAGGTCGCAGCGTTCGGGCGCGGGGCCCCAGTGCAGCTTGGTGCCGCCGCCGACCGGCACCACGGCGAGATCGTGCTCGGCCGCGACCCGCATCACGGCGGCGACCTCCTCGGTCGACTCGGGCAGCGCGACCCAGCGGGGCGCGATCCCGGCGACCTCGTCGTCAGGTCCGGCCTCCCGGATCGTCACACCGCCGGCCGCGAGGGCGTCACCGGCGCTCATTGAAGCACTCTCCCGGAGACGCCGCTCGACGGCGGGGCCGGGACGGGGAAGGGGGAGCGGGCATCAGAACAGTTCCGCCTCTCCGGAGGCCACGAGGGGATGCACGCCCTTGCGCACCCCGGGGGCCTCGCCGCACAGCCGGGGCGTGGGGAAGATCTTGCCGGGGTTGGACAGGCCCTTGGGGTCGAAGGCGCACCGCACGAGCTGCATGGTGTCCAGATCCTCCGGCGTGAACATTTTCGGCATATAGCGAGACTTGTCGACTCCGACCCCATGTTCCCCGGTGATCGACCCGCCGTGCGAGATGCACAGGTCGAGAATCTCGCTGGACACCCGCTCGGCGCGCTCTCCCGCCCCCTCCTCGGCGTCGTCGAACAGCACGAGGGGGTGCAGGTTGCCGTCCCCTGCGTGGAAGACGTTGGCCACGCGGATGCCGTACCGGGCGGACAGCTCCTCGATGCCCGCGAGGACGCCCGGCAGGGCCGTCCTCGGCACGACCCCGTCCTGCACCAGGTAGGCGGGGCTGATGCGGCCGACCGCCGCGAACGCCGACCTGCGTCCCTTCCAGATCGCCGCCCGTTCGGCCGGGTCGTCGGCGACCCGCAGCTCGAAGGCCCCGCTCTCCCGGCAGATGCGGTCGACCCGCGCGAACTGGTGGGCGACCTCCGCGCCCGGCCCGTCCAGCTCCACGATCAGCACGGCCCCCGCCCCGGCCGGGTAGCCGCAGCGCACCGCCGCCTCGGCGGCCTCGATGGCCAGCGCGTCCATCATCTCGATCGCCGCCGGGACGATGCCCGCGCCGATGATCGCCGACACCGCCTGCCCGCCGGACTCGACGTCGGTGAACGCCGCGAGCAGCGTGGTCACCGCTTCGGGTGCGCGCGACAGCCGTACGGTGATCTTGGTGGCGATGCCGAGGGTGCCCTCCGAGCCGATGAAGGCGCCGAGCAGGTCGTACCCCGGGTCCATGGCGTCGAGCTCGACGATCTCGCCGTCGGGGGTGACCAGCTCGATCGCGAGCACGTGGTTGACCGTGAAGCCGTACTTCAGGCAGTGCGCCCCGCCGGAGTTCTCGGCGACGTTGCCGCCGATCGAGCAGACCTGCTGGCTCGACGGATCGGGCGCGTAGTAGTAGCCGTACGGGCGCGCGGCCTCCGTGATCGCCAGGTTGGTCACCCCAGGCTCCACGACGGCCCGCCGGTTCTCGATGTCGATCGCGAGGATCCGGCGCACGCGCGAGGTGACGATCAGCACGCCGTCGCTGCGCGGGAGGGCACCGCCGGACAGGCCGGTGCCCGAGCCCCGCGCGACGAACGGCGTGCCGGTACGGTCGCATGCCCTGACCACCGCCGCCACCTGCTCGGTCGTCTCCGGCAGAACCACGATGGCCGGCGTCGCGCGATGGTAGGTCAGCCCGTCGCACTCGTACGTGCGCAGCCGCACCGGATCGGTGATCACCGCGGCGGGACCGAGGATCGACGCGAAGTGGCCGGACAGCTCGGCCAGGGCCGGGGTCATGGCATGCGTGCGTAGGCCGGGACGGTGAGGAAGTCGGCGAAGTCGTCGTCGAGCGCGACCTCCTTGAACAGCTCCGCGGCCTGCCCGTACAGCGACGCGTCGTGGCCGGGCTCCTCGCGGATCTTGTCGAGCTCCTCGGAGATGACCCGCTCCACCAGCTCCCTGGTCACCACCTCGCCGGTGTCGGCCAGCTCGATGTCGTTGTGGATCCACTGCCAGATCTGCGAGCGCGAGATCTCGGCCGTGGCGGCGTCCTCCATGAGGTTGTGGATGCCGACGGCGCCGCTCCCGCCCATCCAGGCGGCCAGGTAGCGCAGGGCCACGTCCACGTTGTTGCGCAGGCCCGCCTCGGTGATGCCGCCCGGCGTCTTGGACACCGCGAGCAGGTCGCCGGCCGAGACCGAGACGTCCTCACGGAGCCGGTCGAGCTGGTTCGGCCTGTCGCCGAGGACGGAGTCGAACACCTCCCGGCAGATCGGCACCAGGTCGGGATGCGCCACCCACGAGCCGTCGAACCCGTCGCCCGACTCGCGGGTCTTGTCGGCCCGCACCTTTTCCAGGGCGACCTTGTTGACCTCGGGGTCGCGGCGGGAGGGGATGAACGCCGCCATGCCCCCGATCGCGTGGGCGCCGCGCCGGTGACAGCTGCGCACGAGCAGCTCGGTGTAGGCCCGCATGAAGGGGGCGGTCATCGTCACGGCGTTGCGCTCGGGGAGCAGGAACTCCCGGCCCCGCGTGCGGAACTTCTTGATGACGCTGAAGAGGTAGTCCCAGCGGCCGGCGTTGAGCCCCGCCGAGTGGTCGCGCAGCTCGTAGAGGATCTCCTCCATCTCGAACGCGGCCGGGTAGGTCTCGATGAGGACGGTGGCCCTGATCGTGCCGTAGGGGATGCCGAGCAGCTCCTGCGCGCGGGTGAACACGTCGTTCCAGAGACGGGCCTCCAGGTGCGACTCCATCTTGGGCAGGTAGAAGTACGGCCCCCGGCCCTTGTCGATCTGCCGCTGCCCGCTGTGGAACAAGTAAAGGGCGAAGTCGAAGATCGAGGCGGAGACCGGCCTGCCGTCGACGACCAGGTGCTTCTCGGTCAGGTGCCAGCCCCGGGGGCGGACCACGATGGTCGCGAGCTCGTCGTCGGGCCTGAGCGCGTACCGCTTGCCGCCCGACTCGAAGTCGATCGTGCGGTCGAGCGCGTCACGCAGGTTGAGCTGCCCGTTGACCACGTTCTCCCAGAGCGGGGAGTTGGCGTCCTCGAAGTCGGCGAGCCAGACCTTGGCCCCCGAGTTGAGGGCGTTGATGGTCATCTTCCTGTCGACCGGGCCGGTGATCTCGACCCGGCGGTCCACCAGGCCGGGGGCGGGCTCGGCCACCCGCCACGAGTCGTCCTCGCGGACGGCCTTGGTCTCCGGAAGGAAGTCGAGGGTGCCGCCCGCGGACAGCTCGGCCTGGCGGGCCTGCCGGGCGTCGAGCAGCTCCAGCCGGCGGTCGTCGAACTCCCGCTGCAGGGTGGCCACGAAGCTCAGGGCCTCGGGGGTGAGGATCTCGTCGAAACGGTCTAGCAGCGGACCGGTTACCTCAACGCCGTCCATGGCCATCCTTTCCATCGTTCTTTTCCACTATGCGGAAAAATACTTCTGAATTATGGAATCGACGCTACTCGATGCCCAAGTCAGGGGTCAACGTCCGGTGCCACTGAGGGATCCCCAAGGGTCGTCTCGGGGCCTTCCCTGATGGGCGCCAGCCCGGCCGGCGAGCAATCTTGGACCATGACGAAGCAGACGCCCCCCGCCGTTACCTCCCCGGAGACCGGCTCCTCAAGCCGGGCCGTACCTCATGGCAAGGGGACGGCCCGGTTCGGAAGATCCGGTGACAGGAGAGGGAGAAGCGTGGTCGCCGCCGGAGCCGTGCTCGGCTCGGCGCTCCTGCTGACCGGCTGCGGCCTGCAGAACATCGGCGCCCCCACGAAGGAGGAGACCAAGTCCTACGACCTCGACGGCAAGGTGGCGATCCTCCGCGTGCGGAGCGGCTCGGGAGACATCGTGGTGAACGGATCGGACCGCCCCGGGGTCCACGTGACCGAGACGCTGCACTGGAAGTCCGGCAAGCCCACCACACGGCACCCGGTCTCGGACGACGTCCTCACGCTGGACTACAAGTGCGGCGAAGCCGACTGGGGATGCGGGGTCGACTACGAGGTCGAGGTCCCCCGCGGCCTTGCGATCAAGCTGGACGCGGGCTCGGGCGACATCACCCTGCGAACCCTGTCGGGAGAGGTCGACGCCAAGACCGGCTCGGGCGCGATCGACGCCAACGGCCTGGCCGGCAAGAAGGCCGTCGCGCAGACCGGCTCGGGCGACGTCGAACTGCGCTACACCGGCGTCCCCGACGACGTCCACGTGAGCACCGGGTCGGGTACGGGCATCGTGCGCGTGCCCCAGGGGGCCTACCACGTGACCACGCGGACGGGCTCGGGTGAACGGAAGGTCGACGTCACCAGCGACGACTCCTCCCCGCGGAAGATCTTCGTGAGGACCGGTTCGGGCGACGCCCAGGTCCTCAAGATCTGAGGCGCGCGACCCGGAGCGATAACAAGGTGAATCCGGATGGTCGTCGTGGCACCATCGTGGGGAAGACATCGACGGGGTCTCCGTGTTGAACTGTGCGAAGCGGTGAGCCCACGAGCGCCAAGGAGCGCCACCATAGCCACAGAGAAGACTTATATGTACAACGAGTCCCACGAAGATCACGCCACGGGCGACTACGACCTCGAAGAGCGGCAGGCGCTCCGGCGGGTCGCGGGGCTGTCGACAGAGCTCCAGGACATCACCGAGGTCGAATACCGGCAGCTCCGCCTGGAGCGGGTGGTCCTCGTCGGGGTCTGGACCGGCGGCACTGTCACCGACGCGGAGAACTCCCTTCAGGAGCTCAAGCTCCTCGCCGAGACCGCCGGATCGGAGGTCCTGGAGGGCCTCATCCAGCGCCGCCAGCGTCCCGACACCGCCACCTACATCGGTTCGGGCAAGGCTGTGGAACTGCGGGACATCGTGGTCTCCACCGGCGCCGACACCGTGATCTGCGACGGGGAGCTGACCCCCGGCCAGCTTCGCCAGCTTGAGGAGGTCGTGAAGGTCAAGGTCATCGACCGCACGGCCCTCATCCTCGACATCTTCGCCCAGCACGCCAAGAGCCGCGAGGGCAAGGCCCAGGTCGAGCTGGCCCAGCTCAGCTACCTGCTGCCACGGCTGCGCGGCTGGGGTGGGAACCTCTCCCGCCAGGTCGGCGGCCGGGCCGCCGGCGGCGTGGGCATCGGAGGCCGCGGCCCCGGTGAGACGAAGATCGAGCTCGACCGGCGCCGCATCCGCGAGCGCATGGCCAAGCTGCGCAGGCAGATCGGCGGCATGTCCGTCGCCCGCGAGACCATGCGGTCGCGAAGGACGCGGCGCGAGGTGCCGTCGGTGGCGATCGCCGGCTACACCAACGCCGGCAAGTCCTCGCTGCTCAACCGGCTCACCGGGGCGGGGGTCCTGGTGGAGGACGCGCTGTTCGCCACGCTCGACCCGACCGTGCGGCAGTCCCGCACGAACGACGGCAGGCTGTTCACTCTCGCCGACACCGTCGGGTTCGTACGGCACCTGCCGCACCAGCTCGTGGAGGCGTTCCGGTCCACGCTGGAGGAGGTCGGCGACGCCGACCTGATCCTGCACGTCGTGGACGGCTCGCATCCCGACCCCGAGTCGCAGATCGCCGCCGTACGGGAGGTCCTGGCCGACATCGAGGGCGTCAGGGACATCCCCGAGATCGTGGTGGTCAACAAGGCCGACGCCGCCGACCCGGTGGCGCTGGCCAGGCTGGCGACGCGCGAGCGGCACAGCGTGGTCGTCTCCGCTCGCACCGGGGCCGGCATCGACGAGCTGCTCGCCACGATCGAGCGGGAGCTTCCGAGGCTCGACCACGAGGTGCACCTGCTCGTGCCGTACGACAGGGGCGACCTGGTCGCGCGGGCGCACAAGGAGGGCGAGGTGCTCTCGGTCGACCACACCGGGGGCGGCACCATCCTTCACGCGCGCGTGCCCGCCGGCCTCTACTACGAGCTGGAGCGCACCGCCAAGCCGGTCGAGACCGTCTGATCCGCTTACCCGGACAGATCGGCTTGCCGGGACTGATCCGTTCACCCGGACACGTCCGCTGACCCGGACAGGTCCGCCTGCCAGGACGGCCGGCGCGTCATCGCGCCGGCCGTTCTCGTATGCGTGCTAGCCGGTCCGCCGGAGGGCCACGATCGCCACGTCGTCCTCCCTCGCCCCGAAATGGTCGATCAGCCGGTCGCAGAACACTTCGAGGTCCTCGTCGGAGGAGGCCGCGATCTGGCGTACGACCTCCAGGCTGTGGTCCAGCGGGACGTCACGGTCCTCGATGAGCCCGTCGGTGAACATCAGGAGCGCACCCTTCTCGGGGATCTCCAGCCGGTCGACGCGGTACACCTCGTGGGCTGCGCCCATGAGCAGGTTCCCCCAGCCGAGGTAACGCGCCTCGCCGTCGGCCACGATCACCGGGGGGATGTGCCCGGCGTTGGCCAGCTCCACCGCGCCGGTGACGGGGTCGATCAGCAGGAGGCACACGGTGGCCGTCATGGCGGGGTGGTAGTTGCGGAGCACGTCGTTCAGCCGCCCCATGACGCGCCCGAGGTCGTGCTCCTCGACGACCAGGGCGCGCAGGGCGTGGCGCAGCTCCGCCATGATCGTGGCCGCGTGCAGGGAGTGCCCCTGGACGTCGCCGATGCCCACGAGGAGCCGGTCGCCGAGCCGCAGTACCTCGTAGAAGTCGCCGCCGACCTCCACGTTGTCTATCGCCGGCTGGTAGCGCACCGCAAGCTCCAGGCCCGGGGTCGGCGGGATGTGCGAGGGCAGGAAGCTGCGCTGAAGCGTGAGCGCGATCATGTGCTCCTCGGCGTACGCCCGGAGCGCGTCCACCGCGAGCGCGAGCGCCTGGCCGAGCTGCTTGAGGAGGTTGAGCTCGTCCGGGTCGAGCGGGTCGACCCCTTCGACCCCGAGGTACACCGGCGGGCGGCCCACCTTGGTGCGCGAGACGACGGCCGAGACCTCGCTCCTGATCACCGTGTCCGGCAGCACCTCCAGCCAGACCTTCCGCGGCACGGTGAACTCCGCTGTGCCCGACGCGGAGCCGAGCGCCAGCCGCGTCACGCGGTCGAGGGTGTCCTGCGCGGCGCTCAGCAACGTGGCGGGCGTGCCGGGGTTGGTCACGAAGTAGTGGCGGATCCTGCCGTCGACCGCGATGGCCAGGGCGCTGCTCCGCCGCCCGAGGATCGTGGACGTGCCCTCCACGGCTACGCGCAGCAGCCTGTCGAACGTGGTGCTCGCGTTGATCTCCAGGGTGACCTGGGTCAGCTCGCCCAGCCGCTGGGCCATCCGCTCGGCCCGCTGACGTGCCCTGTAGTAGCGCAGGGTGGCCTGGACGGTGGCGATGAACTCCTCCGGCTCGATGGGCTCCGCCATGTAGGCGTCGGCCCCGCGGTCGAGTCCGTGGGCCCGGTCGGCGACCGCGATGGCGTGGGCCGATATCTGGATCACCGGGATGGCCAAGGTGGCCGGATCGGCCTTGATCCGCTCGCACACCTCGTAACCGTCGATGTCGGGCAGCCGCACGTCGAGGATCACCAGGTCGGGCAGGATGGCCGCGACCAGGCTCAGCGCCTGCTCGCCGCAGGTGGCCTCCACCACGTCGTGCCCCGCCCTGCGCAACCAGCTGCCAAGGATGTAGCGCTTGGTCGGTGTGTCGTCCACCACCAGGATGGTCGCGGGATTCTCATTCATCGTCCCTCTTTGATAGCACCCGCCCGAGCCTGCTCCCGCCTGCGCCTTTGGGCCCTCGCCGCACGACCGTGCCCGCAGCGGGCCGCCCGGCTTCCCTCCTTATCGGGGGTCCGCGCCGGGCTCTTCGTCACGCGTGGGGCCGATCTGCGGCAGCCGTACGGTCACCGTGGTCCCCTCGCCGGGGACGCTGGCCAGGCTCAGGGTGCCGCCGAGCACCTCCGCCAGCCTGCGCGCGTACGGCAGGCCGAGGCCGGTGCCCCGCGCGCGTGCCTGCGCGGCCCCCGGCACCTGGAAGAACTCCTCGAACACGCGCTCCTGGTGCTCCTCAGGGATGCCGATGCCGGTGTCGGTCACCACGAACACCACGTCCCCCTCCTCGCCGTACGCGGTCATGTCCACCGTGCCCGACTCGGTGAACTTCAGCGCGTTGGACAGCAGGTTGCGCAGGATGCGGGAGAGCAGGACCTCGTCGGTCAGCAGGGTCTCCGGCGCCCGGGACACGTCGACCGTGAGGCGTACGCCGTCGGCTCCCGTGGTCGGGTGCAGCGTCATGCGCAGCCGCTCCGACAGCGCCGGAAGATCGACGACGGAGGGCTGGGAGGTGATGTGCCCCGACTCCGCCTTGGCCATGTCGAGCAGCTCGGCGACCAGGGCGAGCAGCGTCTGCGCGGAGTTGCCGATCAGCTCGACCTGAAGGTGCTGCTCCTCGCTCAGCTCCTCGCCGCCCGGACCCAGCAGCAGCCTCACCAGGCCGATGACCGAGTTGAGCGGGGTGCGCAGCTCGTGGCTGACCGTGGCCCAGAAGCGGTTCTTGGCCTCGCTGGCCTCCCGGAGCTGGGCCGACTTCTCGTCCAGTTCCGCGTAGAGGGCCACCACGCCCCGGTTGGTCTCCTCCAGCTCCTCGGAGAGCTGGTTGTAGAGGGCGAACACGCCCTGGTTGGTCTCCTGCAGCTCGGCGTTCAGCCGGAGAAGGCTCTGACGCTGGTTCCGCGAGTCCTCCAGGGCGGCGGCGAGCTCGCGGTTCTGCTGGCGCAGCTCTTCCAGGACCCCGGCGGGGGCGAGCTCGATCATCTTGGCGCGGATCTCGCCGAGGTGCGGCTCCTCGGGAGCCCGTACGCCCGGCACCTTCTTGACCAGGGTGATCCGGCGCAGGCCGTCGTCATGCTCGACCGTGTCCATCAGCCGGCCGGCCAGCGTCACCCCTGCCTCCGCGACGGTCCCTGCCCCCGCCGAATAGACGATGTCCACGATGAGGCCGGTCATGTCGTCCAGCCGGAAGGCCACCTCAGCGTCCCGGGAGCCTCCGACGATCTCCCTGCCGACCTCGCTGAGCGCGGTGCCGACCCGGATCTGGTCGAGGTCGTCCAGCCCCACGGCCTCGGCGACCTCGCGTCCAAGCTGCCGTACGGCGAAGACGTCCCGGTCGTCGCGTACGGCGATGCTGAGCAGGTCGCGGCTCATGGTTCGGTCCGGATGGCGAGGACGCAGGCGTCGTCACGGCGGATGGCGGAGTCGCGCAGGAGCGTCCCGGCGATGACCGGAGACGTGTGCGTGAGCAGGCCGGGATAGGCGGCCAGGTCCCAGCGCTCGGTCAGCCCGTCGGAGTGGAGGACGACCACGCCGTGCGGCGGGAGATCGTACTGGAACTCCCTGAGGCTTCTGGCCTTGTGCCCGGCGATCCCCGGCACCGAGGTCATGCCCTGCCGTCCCTCGTAGTGGCAGATCCACCCCGAGATGTTGCCGACCCCCGCGTACCTGACCGAACCGGTCGTACGGTCGACGTGGACGACCGCGAGCGCGCCGCCCCGCGTGTGCCCGAGCGCCCGGTGTACCCGCTCCACGATCGCGAGGGGGGTTCCCTCGGGGTCCTCCCGGAACACCCGCACGGCCTCGCGGGAGGCCTCCGCGGCGGCGACCCCGTGGCCGAGCCCGTCGCACATGACCGCCGTGACGGTACGGCCGGTGTCCTCGACGGCGAACGCGTCGCCGCTGACGATCTCGTCGCCCACCGGCCGGTACAGGCCGCACGAGCGCGACTCGGCCGGTGGGGCGTTCTTCGCCGTGAAGCGCATGGTGAGCACGGTGCCCTTGCCGGGGCGAGAGTAGATGTCGTACGCGTCGGAGAGCCGGGTGATGGCCCCGAGGCCGATGCCCAGGGTGCCGGCGGTGGAGTAGCCGTCACGGATGGGTCCGACCGTGTCGGCCATGCCGGGGCCGTGGTCTATGGAGATGACCTCGATCGACTCGCGCGACGAGGGGTGAGGGCGCACCAGCATGGTGCCCATGGTGGCGTGCTTGACGAGGTTCGAGGCGGCTTCGCTGACCGCCACGGCGACCTGACCGGCGTGCTCCTCGCCGAAGCGCCTGTCCTCGGCGAGTGCGGTGGCGATGCGGCGGGCGGAGCCGATGGCGCTCGGATCCTCCATCCTGAGCCAGGTGTCCTCCCGCTCAGGGCTCAGCGCGTCCATTTCGTCACCGTCACGACCGTACCCCGGCCGGGTTCGGAGTCGAGGTCGAACTCGTCGACGAGGCGACGGCTGCCGCTCAGCCCGAGACCAAGGCCCCCTCCGCTGCTCCACCCGTCGGTGAGCGCGAGCTTGAGATCGGGGATGCCGGGGCCGTTGTCGCTGAACACCAGGCGCAGACCCCGCCGTGCCCCGTTCTGGACGGTCTCGATGCGCGCGTGCCCGCCACCCGCGTGGACGAGCGTGTTCCTGGCCAGCTCGCTGGCGGCGGTGACGATCTTCGTCTGGTCGACGAGGGAGAAGCCCAGCTCGATCGCGGACGCGCGGACCTTCTGGCGCACGATCACCACCTCGTCGTTGGAGGTGATGGCGAGCTCCTCGACACCGTTTCGCGTCGGGGGATGGCTCACAGTCCGACCGCGGACAGGTCGCCCGACCGTGAGGAGGTGTGCCGGCTCAGCAGCGCGATGCCCTTCTCCAGGTCGAGGGCCGTGCGGAGTCCCCCGAGGGAGAGGCCGAGCTCCACCAGGGTGATCGCCACGGCGGGACGCATGCCAACGACGATGGTCTCGGCGTCGAGCATGCGGGACATCCCGGCGATGGTGGAGAGCATGCGGCCGACGAACGAGTCGACGATCTCGACGGCCGTGATGTCGATGATCACGCCGACGGCGCCGGTCTCGACGACCCGGTCGGCGAGGTCCTCCTGGAGCGTCAGGACCGCCTGGTCGTCCAGGTCGCCCTGGATCGATACGAGCAGGATGTCGCCGATCTTGAGGATGGGTACGCGGTCCATCAGGCCTCCTCGGCCCGGACGGCCACGCGCGTCTGCTTCCGGCCGGCGAGCTCCACGCCGTTCTGCCTCAGCGCGTAGGCCAGGGCGTCGGCGAGCGTGGCCTTGGTGACGATGTCGCCGAACTCGATGCCGAGGGTGACGATCGTGTGGGCGATCTGGGGGCGGATGCCGGAGATTACGCAGCTTGCGCCCATGAGCCGGGCGGCCATCACCGTCTTGAGCAGGTGCTGCGCGACCTGGGTGTCGACCGCGGGCACGCCGGTGATGTCGATCACCGCGTACTCGGAGCCGGTGTCGACCAGGGTCTGGAGCAGCTTCTCCATCACGACCTGGGTGCGGGCCGAGTCCAGCGTGCCGACGAGGGGGACGGCCACGATGCCCTCCCACAGTTTCACCACGGGAGTCGACAGCTCCAGGAGCTGTTCCGTCTGGTCGGCGATGATCTTCTCACGGGCCGACGCGAACGACTCGAAGGTGTAGAGCCCGAGGCCGTCGATGGTGCGGGACAGCCAGATGAAGCCGCGCAGCGCCTCAAGGCCGCCGTCGGCCTCCACGAGCTCGTAGACGGCCTCCTTCAGCCCGAACACCGCCATGGCGGTCTCGCTCGGGGTGAATCCCTGCCGGGCGCGTGACCGGGAGAGCTCGGCGAGCAGGCCGCGCAGTTCCGCGGCGCCGTCCTGGCTTTCCAGAGATCGCAGGAAGGCCTGGTAGATCTCCTGAAGCTCGGTGCGCGTGTCCGTATCGACCGCCCGGCCGCGAAGCGGCTCGTTGGAGATCTGGATCCAGCGATCGAGGATGCGCTGCCCGTTGTCACGCAACAACTCTTCGATGTGACGCCTGCTGGTATCGTCCTGCACGGTCAAGACAGCTCCCGGGCCAACCTGGTTTGACGAGCAAAGATAATGCTCTTCAGAGAGGTTACACTGAGTTGACTGAAGATCATCTCACGTCATGACTGCGGGGGGCGTGGGACCCGGGGGCGGGATGAACAGGACGAAACCTCGCAAAAGCGCGACGGCAGTGGGGAAATACGCAAAGGCGCAGCAAAACGACTGTGGCCCGCGAGGCTTGATTATTGCTACGATATGGAAACCCTGACAAGACATTCTGGCGCTGGTTTCGCATGATGACGCGTGTGACTGCTGTTACAGCAGGGGCTTGCTCGGCACCGGGCGTTACCTGGGGGCAGATTCTCGACATGCCGGGGTGCAGAGGGTCTCGACGCGATACAGGGGAGACGAACCGGCGTTCTTCTCAATTAACCCTGTACAGCGAGCCGACCTGTGAAATAACGTAACTGAACTGAAATCGCCTGACCAAGATCCGGGCGATACCGTCATCGCACAACGGTGCGGATGAGATCAGGAGACCCCCCAATGACGTCCGGAAACGGAGCGGACCCAGCGGGCGAGGCGCCCGGCCTGAGCTGGGCTGCGGTCGCGTTCCCGGATGTCTCGACGGCCAGTGGCCGGGCCGGGCGGTGATGCCATGACGGTACGACTTCTCACCAACATCGGCCGGCTCTGGACCGGCAACGACGTCTGCAGCAACGCCGCGATCCTCGTCCACAACGACCGCATCGCGTGGGTCGGCCGCGCCGCCGACCTGCCGCAGAGCGTCCCCGGAGTCGTCGACGACATCGTCGACGTCGACCACGTCGAGAACCTCGGCGGCGCGCTCGTGACGCCGGGCCTCATCGACGCGCACACCCACCCCGTGTACGCGGGCAACCGCTGGGCCGAGATGGCCATGCGCTCCGGCGGCTCCACGCCGAGCGCGATCACCGCCGCGGGCGGGGGCATCGGCTCCACCGTCACGGTCACCCGCGGCACCGACCCGTGGACCCTGTGCAACGGCGTCCGCGAGCGGCTGCGCGACTGGCTGCTCAACGGCACCACGACCGTCGAGGCCAAGACCGGCTACCACCTCACCCGCGACGGCGAGCTGGCCGACGTGCGGCTGCTCCGTGAGCTTGAGAAAGAGCCCATGATGCCGCGCGTGCACGTCACCTTCCTCGCCGCCCACGTCGTGCCTCCCGAGTACTTCGGACGCCAGCGCGACTACGTCGAGGCCGTCGGCTCCTGGTGCGCCGACGCCGCCGCGGCGGGCGCCGACAGCGTCGACGTCTACTGCGACGACGGGCACTTCAGCACCGACGAGGCCCGCTGGGTGCTCGCCTCAGGCCGCAACGTCGGCCTGCTGCCCCGCATCCACGCCGGCACCGACAAGCGGCGCGGCGCCGTCCAGCTCGCGGCCGAGCTCGGCTGCGCGTCGGCCGACCTTCTCCACAACACCACCGACGAGGACATCGCCCTTCTCGCGCGGTACGGCGTGCCCGCGGTGGTCTGCCCGGGCACGGCGCTGCAGCAGGGCAGCCTTCCCCCGGTCCGGCGGATGCTCGCGCAGGGCGTCACCGTCGCGCTCGGCAGCGACCACAACCCCGGTCACTGCGGCATCACCTCGATGTCCCTGGTGATCAGCCTCGCGGTCGCCGCGTTCGGCATCAGCGTCGGCGACGCGCTACGGGCCGCCACCCTCGGCGGGGCCACCGTCCTGGGCGCCCCTGACCGCGGTGTCCTCGCTCCGGGCCGCCTCGCCGACATCGTCCAGTGGGACGCCGACCACGAGGGCGCCTTCGCCTGGGGCTTCGGCCTCAAGCCCCGCCGCGTATGGCGCGGCGGCACCCCCGTCCAGTAGGTCCCGCTTTCACCCACCCAGGGTGCGCCACGGCACCGGCGTCCAGTAGGTCCCGCTTTCACCCACCCAGGGTGCGCCACGGCACCGGCGTCCAGCAGGTCCGCCCTCAACCCACTCAGAGTGCGGCACGGTACCCGCGTCCGGTACCTTTCGCCGGGTTCTGCCGCGGGTAGCCTTCGGTCATGTCGCAACCGGTCACCGTGGTCACGGACTCCACCGCCTACCTCGACCCCGATGAAGCCGAGCGGCTGGGCGTCATCGTGATCCCGCTCCAGGTGGTCGTCGGAAGCCGCACGCTCGACGACGTCGCCCAGATCGACGCCGAGGGCGTCGCCTCGGCGCTCCGCGAGTGGTCGCCCGTCTCCACGTCCCGGCCGGCTCCTCAGCGCTTCGCCGACGCGTACGAGCTCGCCGCCGCGCGTGGGGCGGCGGGTGTGGTCTCCATCCACCTTTCCGGTGCGATGTCCGGCACCGTGGACGCGGCGCGGATCGCGGCCGAGGACGCGTTGATCCCCGTTGAGGTCGTCGACAGCCGTTCGCTGGCCATGGGGCTGGGCTTCCCCGTGCTCGCCGCGGCACTGGCGGCCCGTCGCGGCGGCGACGTGGCCGGCGTGGCGGGAGCCGCGCGGACGTGCGCGGAGGCGACGAAGAGCTTCTTCTACGTCGACACCCTCGAACACCTGCGCCGGGGAGGACGCCTCGGAGCCTCCGCGACCCTCCTCGGATCAGCGTTGTCGATCAAGCCACTGCTGCACATCACGGAGGGGGCCATCGCGCCCCTGGAGAAGGTCCGTACGGCCGGCAGGGCGATCGCCAGGCTGGAGGACCTCGCGGTACGGGCGGCGGGTGGCGGGCCGGTCGACGTCGCCGTGCACCACCTGGCGGCCGCCGGACGAGCACGCACGCTGGCGGACCACCTGACCAAGCGGATCCCCGGCCTGGTGAGGCTCCGCGTGGTCGAGGTCGGCCCGGCCGTCGGCGTACACGTCGGCCCCGGCATGCTCGGCGTCACCGTGACCCCCGCCCTCCCCACCGAGCACCAGCCCCCCACGTGATCTCCGCGTGCACCCCCGTCCCAGCGAGGACGAGCCCTCCACGTGATCTCGGCGTGTACTCCCATATCCCAGTGAGGGCCGGTCTTTGACGTGGTCTTCCGCGTGTACTCCCATATCCGAGCGAGGGCCGGTCTTTGACGTGGTCTTCCGCGTGTACTCCCATATCCGAGCGAGGATCAGCCCTTCACGTGATCGTCAGCGCTGACCTCTGGCTTTCCCGGTCAGGACCTGTCTTCCCCCGTGGTCTCTCCGTCATCTGAGGCGGTTATCCACAGAGCCGCGTTCGGTCGGGAGTTGGAGGCGTGGGCTGCCTAACGTCGCTCTCGTGCGAACAGTGGACAGGCCCCCCGAGAGCGAGATCGGCGAGTCCCGCCTCCGCGCCCTGACCCCTCTGGGCCAACCGCGGGCGCCCCGGCACCCCGGCGACCGCTCCGAACATGACCCCCCGCCCGGCCCCGATCCCGTGCCCGCCTCCAATCCCGCCCTCGAACGCGCTCCCGCTCCCGCCTCCGGATCCGCGTTCGAGCCTGCATCCAGACCTGCGCTCGGGCCTGCGTTCGGGCGCGGGCCGGCTCTCGCTCCCGGTCCCGCCTTCGGCCCTGAGCCTGCCTTTGGCCCTGAGCCTGCCTTTGGCCCCGATCCTGCGTTCGACCCTGGGCCCTTCCCGGGTCACGGCCTCGGGCCTGCGCCTGTTCCTGGTTACGACGTCGGGCCTGCGCCTGTTCCTGGTTACGACGTCGGGCCTGCGCCTGTTCCGGGTTCTGGCCTCGGGCCTGTGCCTGTTCCGGGTTCTGGCCTCGGGCCTGTTCCGGGTTCTGGCCTCGGGCCTGTTCCGGGTTCTGGCCTCGGGCCTGTTCCGGGTTCTGGGCCGGCGGGGTGGGGGCGGTCGGAGCCGGTGCCCTTCCGGTCCGTCCGGTCTCGGCTGGGTGATGTCGTTTCCCAGCATGGTCCACTTCTCGATCCCGGGCGGCCGGGTCTTCGTGTGCTGCTGGTCCTCGGCTTGCTGGCGGCCCTGGTCGGGGGTGTCTACGCATGGCGATCACGGCCGGTTGCCGAACCGCTGGGCCCCCCTGTCCCTCTCACCGGTCCCCTGGAGACCTCTCCCGCAGCGGCACCGATACCGACACCGACACCGACCGCACAGGTGATCGTCCAAGTGGCCGGCAAGGTGAGGAAACCGGGCGTGATCACGCTTCCCATCGGCTCACGGGTGGCCGACGCGGTGACCGCCGCCGGGGGAGTGCGTGCCGGCGCGACCGCAGGGGGTCTCAACCTCGCCCGGAAGCTGACCGACGGTGAGCAGATCATCGTCGGGGCACCCAGTCGTCCCGGCCTCACGCCGGTTCCCCCCTCTGACCCCACCCTGGGGGTCGACGCTCCGCTCGACCTGAACGTCGCCACGCCCACCCAACTGGAGACGTTGCCCGGCGTCGGAGAGGTGCTCGCCGGCCGCATCGTGGAGTTCCGCCAGACCCACTCGGGGTTCCGCAGCGTCGACCAGCTCCGCGAGGTGACGGGCATCGGCGAGAGGAAGTTCGCCGATCTGCGCGACAAGGTACGCGTATGACGCCCCGCACGCCTTCCGACGAGCGACTGCGGCAGGCGCATTCCCTGCGCCTCGTGCCGCCCGCGCTCGCAGCCTGGGGTGCCTCCCTGGTGCTGCTGGGCTGTTCCGTACGCACCGACGTGATCACGGCTCTGGTCGCCTTGGCCGGCATGGCGGCCCTCACCACTTGGAGAGCACGGTCCTTTGCGAGGGGCTCCAGGGCTGAGCGGGGCGAGGGGACCGCAGCCTGGGGAAACGGGGGCGAGCGAGGCAAGGGGAGCGAGCAGTGGAAGGACAGTGGGTGGAGGAAGTCGAGTGAGCGATGGAAGGCAGGTGAGCCCTGGGGTCCTTGGAAAGCAGAGCGGCGTTGGAGGGGGAGCAGGTGGTGGAGGGGGAGTGGGTGGTGGAACACCGGGGTCGCGGTGGCGGGGTGTGTCGCGGCGGTCGCGGGGGCGGTGGGGTTTCGGGTTCACGCGGTCGGTACGGGCCCGGTGGCCGAGCTCGCCGAGAGACGGGCTGTGGTCACGGTCGAGATGACGATCACCGCCGATCCCCGAGTCCTTCCCGGCCGCAGCGGTGTCGTACGACGTGATCGCGTGATCGTGGAAGGCTCGGTCGAGATCGTCGAGGCATCCGGTGAGCGCTTCTCGACCCGGGCACCGGTGGTCGTGTTCGCCCAAGGGGCTGAATGGGTCACCCTGCTGCCCAGCCAGCGGATACGGGCCGGCGGCAGGCTGAGCCCGGCGGAACCGGGAGAGCTGACTGCCGCGATCCTCACGGTCAGATCACCGCCCGAGGTGATGAGCGGTCCATCCCCGCCGCAACGCGTCGCCGCGGCCCTCCGTGCGGGGCTGAGACAGGCCGTGGGAGTCCTCCCTCCCGCCGAGCGCGGGTTGCTTCCGGGCCTCGTGGTCGGCGATGTGTCGCTCATGGATGAGCAGGTCAAATACGACCTCAAAACGGCGGGGCTCAGCCATCTGACGGCGGTGTCCGGGGCGAACCTGGCCGTGATCGCCGGCATGGTGATCGCCTTGGGGCGGGTGGCGGGGCTGCCTCTGGCCGTCCGGGCGATTCTCGCGGTCATCGCCATGCTGGGGTTCGCCGTGGTCGCGCGACCGTCGCCGAGCGTGCTCCGTGCCCTGGTGATGGGTTCGGTGGCGGCCGTGGCGCTCGGCACCGGTCGTTCCAGGGACGGCGTCGCGGCCCTCTCGGCGACCGTCCTCGGATTGATCCTTTTCGACCCCGCGCTGGCCCGGGAGTACGGCTTCGCGCTCTCGGTCTTCGCGACCGGAGGCATCCTGGTGCTGGCGCCCAGGTGGCGTGACCGCATGGATCGGCGGATGCCTCGCTGGGCGGCCGAGGCGATAGCGGTGCCCTGCGCGGCCCAGGCGGCCGTGACGCCCCTGCTCGTGCTCATGTCCGGTGGGCTGGAGCTTGTCGCCGTTCCTGCCAACCTGCTCGCGGGACCGGCCGTGGCTCCCGCGACGATTCTGGGCTTCGCGGCGGCGATGGTGGCACCCGTGAGCGTGGAGGTGGCGAGCTGGCTCGTCCGTCCCGCCGGGTACGCGGTCGGCTGGATCATCTGGGTGGCCCGGGAGGCCGCGGCCCTGCCCGCCGCGACCTTGCCATGGCCCGGGGGAGCGGTCGGCCTCCTGCTGCTCGCGGCCACCGCCTTGATCGCCTGGTTCCTGCTGCGGCGCGCGGTGTGGCGCGTCATGGTCTGCGCGGTCGCGGCCGGGCTGGCCCTCGCCGCGCTGCTCGTACGGCCGCTCGTCGCGTCCTGGCCGCCACCCGGATGGCTTCTCGTGGCCTGTGACATCGGGCAGGGTGACGCGCTGGTCCTGTCCGCAGGAGGAGCGCGGGCGGTAGTGATCGACACGGGGCCTGATCCCATGGCCGTGGACCGCTGCCTCCGTACGCTCGGCGTGAGACAGGTGCCGTTGCTGATCCTCACCCATCCGCACTTCGACCACGTCGGCGGCCTGGACGGGGTGTTTCGCGGCAGGCCGGTGGGGGCCGTGGTGGTGAGTCCGGGCCACGGGCCGGGGCAGGAGAGCGCGCGGATATCGGCCGATCTCGGGCGCCGCCACGTCCCCGAATGGGTGGCTTCACCGGGCATGGTGTGGAATCTCGGTCCCGCCACGCTGAGCGTTCTCGGGCCCATGCCGGAGGCGGTGCCGGCGGGTCCCGGAGAGGGCTCCATGACGAACAACGCCAGCATCGTGATCCATGTGCGGTGGGCGGCCGGTTCGGCTCTGCTGTCAGGCGATGTCGAGACAGAGGCGCAGACGGAGTTGCTGCGGCGCGGCCTGCCCGCGGCCGACATCCTCAAGATTCCCCATCACGGGTCCGCGCGCCAGGATCCGGCTTTCCTGGCGGCCACAGGGGCCCGGGCCGCGCTGATCAGTGTCGGCGCGGGCAACGACTACGGCCACCCGTCCCCGCTGACGCTCAGCCGCCTGCGTGACCTCGGCATGCGCGTCTACCGGACCGACCAAGGAGGAGACCTCGCTGTGACAACCGACCACGGCCACCTGTCGATCGTCCCCCGCCACCAGTGAATCCATGGGGCCGTGGGTCTTAGGCGGCCGTGTGCTTGGCGCGGAACTCGGTGTCGAGATCGGCGGCGTAGATCGACCGGCGGCACGTGGCACAGCGGTAGAGGATGGGACCGTCATCGAGCATCGCTCCGCACCGAGGGCAGTCGTGGCGGTTCGGGTTGGTCTTCATAGCGGTTTCACCTCCTCTTTTACTGTTCGTTGCTTCAAGAATGGCCGAGGATACCTGCAGTTCGATTGTCGACGGCTTGCATTGTCACCAGTGGTACGCAAGCGAGGTCCTGTGACGAGCGGGCTCCGGCGTCGAAGCCGTGGATCACCACAGACTGGGCGACCGTCCGGCACTTGCCAAGGCTCCGAGGCCGACTCCGGGGTCTTCCTGACGCGGAATACCGGATGCCGGGTCTCGCCGTACGGGCAGGGCCGACCGGTTCCCACGAGCGTGACCGAGGGTTCGGGGGTGCCCGAGTTCGGCCATGGCGCCGAGGTGACAGCACCTGTGGTCCTTTGGCATGCGCGGGCCACTGACGCCGTCGGGGCCTCAGGCTCGGGAAGTCCATCTCTCGATGAACGGATCCACTCGCTTTCGCCGGGAAAGGCCCCCTTGGCGCGGTCCCGGACCGGAGCCCGGCGCCTGGTCTCTCCCAGCGCCGCACTCCGACTCCAGAGCCGCGCTGGGGGGAGGGCCGTTCTCCGAAGGGCAAGTTCAGGCTACAGCGTTTTACCTGGTAGTTGCCTCAATGGGCGGGTAAAGACGCTTGGCCGCGCGCGGCGGAGGCGGTAGCCGGGTGCTGGGGAGGCGGGGGCTGGATTCTGCGTGGGCCGGATGCTGCGTGGGTCAGGGTCGGGTGTTGGGGAGGCGGGGGCCGGATGCCGCGTGGGCCAGGGTCGGGGGCTGGGGAGAGGCCGGGGCCGGATGCTGCGGGGGGCAGGGCCAGGGCCAGGGCCGGGGCCGGGTGGCGGGGAGGGGGCAGATGCTGGAGAGGCCGGGGTCGGGTGCTGGGAGAGGGTTCGGGCCGGGTGCTGGGGAGGTTGGTCGCCGGGTTGCCGCTTGGTCGTCGGGACGTGGCATGCTGCTCGCATGGCGACGGATCCAGCCCTTGTGACCCTCGTGCTCGGCGACGAGGAGTTGCTCGCCGACCGGGCGGTGAGCTCGGTGATCGCGGCGGCGCGTGCCGGCGACCCGGATGCCCAGGTGCACGATCTGATCGGCGGCAAGGTGGAGCCCGGCGAGCTGACCCGCCTGACCTCGCCCTCTCTCTTCGGTGACCGCGCCATCGTGGTGTTCCGGTCGGCGCAGGACCTGGGCAAGGACGCCGTGGCCGAGGTCGTGACCTACGCCAAGAGACCGTCCGAGGATGCCGTGGTCGTGCTCGTGCACCCAGGCGGTGTGAAAGGCAAGGCGCTGGTCGACGGTGTGAAGAAGGCCGGTGCCGCCGTCATCACGGTCACCAAACTGACCAAGGCGGGCGAACGCCTCGACTTCATCAAGGCCGAGATGAGGAACGCCGGTCGGTCGATCAGCGCCGGGGCCGCTCAGGCGCTCCTGGACGCCGTCGGCAACGACCTCAGGGAGCTGGCCGCCGCGTGCGGCCAGCTCGCCTTCGACACTCCGGGGAAGGCCGTCGACGAGACCGCCGTCGCGCGTTACCACCGGGGCCGGGCGGAGGTCAGCGGGTTCACCGTCGCCGACAAGGCGGTCGAGGGGAAGCTGGGGGAAGCGCTCGAACAGCTTCGGTGGGCACTGGCGACCGGGGTGGCCCCCGTGCTGATCGTGAGCGCGCTGGCGGGAGGGGTGCGGTCGCTGGCGAAGGTGGGCAGCGCTCCGCGCAACCTGCGCGGCGGGCAGCTCGCGAGCCATGTCGGCATGCCCCCATGGAAGATCGACCGGGTCAAGCGCCAGCTCAACGGCTGGGGACCGGAAGGAATCGCCCGGGCCATGCAGGCCGTCGCGGTCGCCGACGAGCAGGTCAAGGGCGGCGGCACCGACCCGGCCTACGCTCTGGAGCGCACCCTCCAGGTCATCGTCACCAGCCGCACCGGCCGCTGAAACTACGGTCCTACGGCTTGGCCAGCCGCACTGGCCGCTGAACGACGGTCCTACGGCTTGGCCAGCCGCACTGGCCGCTGAACGACGGTCCTACGGCTTGACCAGCCGCACCGGCCGCTGAAACTACGGCCCTACGGCTTGATCGTCTTCCGCATGGTCTGGCCGTTGTCCAAATTGGTCTGCTGCCATTCGGTTTGGGTGCTCTCGTCCGATGGGCGGCCAGGTCCCGGTGCCCGGTGCGTACGGCCTGATCGCCTCTTGTGTGGTTGATCGCGGTGGCGGCCGGCCGGGGAGGGGTCAGGCCGGGGTGGGGGCGGGGGACGCGAAGGCGCCGTCGTGGAGTTCCAGGACACGGTCCGCGAGGGTCATCAGGCTGGGGTCGTGGGTGGCGACCAGGGCCGTGACGCCCTCGCTCCGGACGACGGCGCGCAGGAGCTGCATGATCTGCCGCCCCGTCTGCGAGTCGAGTTGCCCGGTCGGCTCGTCGGCGATCAGCAGGCGCGGCCGGTTGGCCAGTGAGCGGGCGACCGCGACGCGTTGCTGCTGGCCGCCGGAGAGCTCGTAGGGCCGCTGGTTCATGTGCTTCTCCAGCCCGACCATCGACAGGAGCATCCGGATGCGCTCGTCGCGTTCGGCGGCGGGCGTGCGCGAGAGGCGCAGCGGCACGCCGACGTTCTCCGCCGCCGACAGGACCGGGATCAGCCCGAACGACTGGAAGATGAACCCGATCACGTCGCGCCGCAGCCCGAGCAGCTCCGCCTCGGGCAGTTCGGTGACGGGACGCCCGGCCACGACCACGTGCCCGCCGTCCGGACGGTCCAGCCCTCCGACCAGGTTGAGCAGCGTGGTCTTCCCCGAGCCCGAGCGCCCCCGGATGGCGATCAGCTCGCCCGGGTACGCCTCGAAGGAGACGTCGTGGAGGGCCACGACCTCCTTGGGTCCGGTCCGATAGACCTTGCGGAGCCCCTCGACGACGACCAGCGGATTTTCGGCGGGCCCGGGGGAGGGGTCGGTGGGGCGGGTGGTCACTGGGGGTCCTCCGGGCGGGGCTTGTCCGGCCATACTCCGATGTGGTCGCGCTCAAGCTCCAGCCGTACCCGGCGTTCCATGTCGAGCGCGTTCGTGAAGTCCCTGGGCAGCTGGAGACGTCCCACTCGGTCGAGCACGGCGTACTCCTCGGCGATGATCTCGCCTTCCGCCGACGCGCGGCGCAGCGTCTCGCTGCTCGTACGCCCGTCACGGATGCCCACCGTGCGGTCCACCTGCTCCGACACCAGCGCGTCGTGCGTCACGACCACGGCCGTGACACCGAGCTCCCTGTTGGCCTGGCGCAGCGCGGCGAAGACCTGCTCGGAGTTCTCGGTGTCCAGCTCGCCGGTCGGCTCGTCGGCGAGGATGACCTCGGGCGAGTTGGCCAGCGCGACCGCGATGGCCACCCGCTGCTGCTCGCCGCCGGACATCTGGTCCGGCCTGCGGTCTGCGCAGTAGGCGACCCCGAGCAGCTCCAGCAGCTCGTCGGCGCGTGCCACGGAGGCGCGTCCCCTGGCCAGGCGCATCGGCAGCCGTACGTTATCCCGGGCGGTGAGGTAGGGCAGCAGGTTGCGGGCGGTCTGCTGCCAGATGAACCCCACGACCTCGCGGCGGTAGCGGAGCCGGTCCTTGGCGGTCATGGCCAGCAGGTCCGTCCCGGCCACGCGCGCGATCCCGGCGGTCGGGACGTCCAGACCGGAGAGCACGTTCAGCAGCGTCGACTTGCCCGATCCCGACGCGCCCACGATGGCGATCAGCTCGCCCTGCTCGATGAGCAGGTCCAGGCCCTGGAGCGCCACCACCTCGACGCCTTCGGTCTTGTAGATGCGGACCAGGTTGTCACACAGGATGTGCGCGTGCTCGCCGAAGGCCGGCCGCACATGTGAGGCCTCGGCCTCCAGTTCGGAGAGCGTGGGAGTGTCCAGATCCAACTCAGTCACCTACTCGGAGGATGGAGCCCAGGGACCGGCGGCGGCCGATCACGGCGTGCAGGAACGCGCCGGCCACGGCGACGGCGGCGAGCCCGGCGGCCAGCAGCATCGGCGTGGTGAGGCTGAGCTCGTACGCCTGGATGGACAGGTCGCCGGCGTAGATGCCGAGGTCGAGGCCTGGGCCGAGGGCCGGTGGCAGGCCGATGCCGAGCAGGAGCCCCGCGCACGCCGTGAGCACGATCAGCGGGGTGATCTCCAGCATGGTGAGGCCCGCCGCCTGGCGTTCCGACAACCCGAGCGTACGGAGGAACGACAGTGCCCGCGCGCGTTCGGCGGCGCCGACGACAAGGGCGATCATGACGGTGAGCAGCGCGTACACGGCCAGGGCGATGGTCACGAGCATGAAGCTGTTCTTGATCGTGGAGGCGAGCGGCGAGCGGTTCACCTTGGCGAGGGCCTCGTCGAAGGTCGACACATGGATGTCCGGCCGGTTGCCCGCCGCCGCTCGCAGCGCCGCCCCGTCGATGCCGTCGCCCTCGATGAGCAGGGTGTTCGTGTACGTCCGCGCCCCGGCCCGCTTCGAGGAGTCGTACGGCATCACGATCAGCTTGTCCTCGGCGAAGGTCAGGCCGGCGAGCCCTCCGGTGATGACGCCCTTCTTGGTGAGGTTCATGCGGACGTGCCAGCCGATGTCGAAGGTGGTCAGGTTCGCGAGACCGGGGGAGACGAGGACGGGGATGGCGGGAGGGGGCAGGTCCGGCGCGGAGGGCGGCACACTGAGCGGGGTGCCGGCGACGATCCGGCGGTAGGCGTCGAGGTCCACGGCGAGGACGATGGCGGTCCTGCCGCTCAACCCGATCTGCGCCACGCCCCGGTCCGCCGGCACGACCGTACGGACGCCCGGCACGCGGCGGATCTTCTCGACGACGTCGGGCGGGAGCTCCGCCGCGCGGTCCACCCGCGCGGCGGCCCCCGTGGCCATCCAGGCGGCACGGCGCTGGGTGGAGTCCAGGGTCGCCCCGACCACGGACCCGTACACCGAGACGGCCAGCGCCGGGAGCAGGATCAGCACGGGCAGGGCGGTGACCGACCTGGCGCGGGCCGCCAGGGTCAGCCCGACGAACGGCACGGCGGGCCGCGCCCGCGCGGCGAGCCAGACGATCAGGCGCAGCGGATACGGATAGCAGCGCAACGTGATCAACGCGACGGACACGGTGAGCGCCGCGGGGACGAACATCAGGAAGGGGTCGGAGCCCAGGGCGGCGACCCCGGTGGTGAGCCCCCGGCTGCGGAGCAGGAAGGCGCCGCCCAGCGCGAGCGCGACGACCACGACTTCCAGCATCGTCCTGCGGGGGGACGGCCGCCGGGCAGCCACGTCCTCGCGGCGTTCCTGGAGCGGCCTGCGATGGACGAACGCGACCCGGACGGCCGCGAATGCCACCGTGCTCACCACGATGAGCAGGGGGGCCGCGTGGACGATCCGCGTCACGGGACCGGGCAGCAAATAGGACAGCCCGTAGCCCGCGAGGACGGCCGGGACGACGACCAGCGTGACCGTGCTCACGACCGCCCGGACGAGCTCCTCCATCGAGGCGCCCCGGGCGCGGGCCAGGGTGAGCGCGGGGCGCATGCGCTCGGTCATCAGCTGTACGGCGAGGGCGAGCACGCCGGCCGCCACGACGACGAGGCCGCCGAGGATGAGGAACATCAGCGCCTGAGCGGTCGCGAGCCGTTTCAGGAAGTCCGTCAGAATCCGGCCCAGCGCCGTGTCGAGCTGGAGCCCGGCGAATCCGGCGACCAGCCGGTAGTCGGTGACCGAGCCCGCGTTCGTCCGGACCAGGAAGGACTGGAACTCGTCCAGGCCCTGGATCACGTCGGGCGCGTTACGGGCGTCCACGGAGGGGGTGCTGATCCCGATGACCCAGCTGTATTTCAGGTCCCGGTCCGCGGTGTTGAGCTGCGCCAGCCCGCTCTCGCTGGTGAGCGCGGTGATGTGCAGCTCTTCGGTGTCCGCGGGAGTGCGCCGTGCGGTGACCTGGATCGTGTCGAGGTTGTGCGCCCAGAACGCGTCGGCGGGGGCCACCGGCTCGAACAGGCCGGTGACGCGCGCGAGCGCGGGATGGCTGTTGCCGAGCACCAGGGTGGTGCCGACGGGGATGGCCATCCTCGCGGAGGCGCTCCTGGCGATCGCGACGTCGAAGCGCTTGATGTCCTTCAGCGTCGGATGCCCGGGCACGCTCGCCACGGTGGCCGGCGGCCCCGGCGCGCTTCCCTCCACGTAGCGCACGCGCTTGTCGACCCCGGACAGCCAGGCGAGGTCGACGAACTGAGCCCCCGGCTGAGGGGACCCGACGCGGTCGGCCACCGGGGTTCCGTACGTCTTGGCGGCGAAGTGGCTGTCGTCGCCCTCACCGGAGCTCAGCACGGAGGTGAGGGCCGGCGGCAGGCCGGCACGCAGGTTCTTGTCCTTGTCCCTGAACCGCGCCTCGCTGGTGAGGTTCTGTTCCTCCAGCCTCGGCTGGAGCCTGACGACCACGTCCGTGAGGCTCGCGGGGCTGTCGTGCATGATGCCGTGCAGGGCCTCGTCATAGGAGGCCTCGAAGCCGCGTGGCAGGCCGGCGACCAGCAGCGACGCGCTCAGCGCCAGCAGCGCGAGCAGGGCCGCCGGCCCCCGGTGGACCCTGAGCAGGACAAAGGGGTTCATCGGTCCTCCCCGGTGCGGGTCCGCTGGACTCGGCCGGTGCGGCTCATCGGTCCTCCCCGATGCGCAGGGTACGGCCGAGGCCCTGGCGTCGCAGCGAGCGGGTGAGGCCGGCGACGATCGCGAACAGCAGCGCCGTGATCCCCGCCAGCATCCCGAGCGTGGCGGGCCAGGGGACGTCGAGCAGCACGGCCGGGGTCACCGAGGCCGCCTGGCCGGTCAGGACGATGTGCGGGACGACCAGCGTCGCGACCCCCACGGCCAGCAGCGTGCCGCCGACCATCGAGAGCCCGATCAGGAACGCCTGCTCCACGGCGAGCAGGCCGAATATCTGGCGGAAGCCGACCCCGAGGGCCCGCAGGATCGCGAACTCGGAGACGCGCTCGCGCGCCGCCACGGCCGCGTTGACCAGGAAGCCGAGCACCGCGAAGATCAGCGCCGCGGCGAAGCCGAGGATGAGCGCCCCCTGGAGCCCGCTGGCCAGCGGGTCGTCACGGAGCCGGCGGGTCAGCGAGCCGAGGTCCACCGTGGTCTGGTCCCACTCGCCGTGGCGGGCCAGCGTGGTGACCGCCGCCGCCGTCTCGCCGCCGCGGGCGGACATCCACCACTCTCCGGCCAGGCGCGGGTCACGGGCCAGGGCGACGTCCTGGGCCTGCAGAGTGGGCAGGTCGGCCAGAACGGCCGGGGTGCCGGCCGGGGTCCCCGGCATGGCCTGGACGACTCCGGCGACGGTGACCCTGACCGGCTCGCCGTCCAGCGTCAGCACGCCGCTCCTGCCCTCCGGGAGCTTCTCCCGGGCCGCGATGTCCGCGGTGATCACCACGGGGAGCGGTCTGAAGATCGCGGCCTTCGCGGCCGGCGTCAGGGGTCCGCCGTCGCCGGAGGGCGCGTCCGCCTGCGCGAACAGGGCGGTGTTCTCGACTCCGGCGGGCGCGGCGACCACGGCGACGTCCTCGACGGCTGCCGGGTCGTCGGAGCCCACGGCCTTCGGCGCCGGGACGGTCAGGGTGAACAGCGCGGGTCCGGTGGTGACCTCCTCACCGGGAACGTGGACGACTCCCCGGGGGATGTGCCCCCATCGCACGCCGCCGGGCATGGTCACCTCGGCGCCGGTGTCGGTCCTGATCGCCTCGGCCGACAGTTCGAGGCCCGTTCCGATGTGGGGGATCGGCACTGCGACGGAGAACCCCCGAATGCCCAGCGGGTAGCTCAGCTTTCCCGACACCCCCGCGAGCCCGGCCAGGTCGACCTCGACCTGATGCGGCTCGCCGTCGGCGACCGGCGGCCTCACGACGGCTCTCCACTGCACCCCAAGGGCGTCGACGATCACCATCCTCACGTCCAGGGAGCCGTACGCGGAGCTGAGGTACGGCTGGTCGAGGCGGAGCCGCAGGTCCAGGGTGAGCTTCTTCGGCGTGCCTGGCAGGGGGACGACGGGGGCGTCGGGCCTTCCGGCGGCGAGCCGCGCGGCCAGGGTGGTCACCGGATGACCTGCGAGGTCGGGCCGCAGCATCAGCATCGGGCCCAGCTTGGCCGCGTCG
Source organism: Sphaerisporangium sp. NPDC049003 (assembly GCF_043197795.1). Taxonomy (NCBI): domain Bacteria; kingdom Bacillati; phylum Actinomycetota; class Actinomycetes; order Streptosporangiales; family Streptosporangiaceae; genus Sphaerisporangium; species Sphaerisporangium sp. NPDC049003. Next base: position 124,265 of record NZ_JBICTU010000002.1, on the reverse strand, counting down.
GCGGCGAGAAGCGTCCCGGCGCCGGCCGCGAAGGTGGCCGTGCCCCGGTACATCGGGTTGACCTCGGTGATCCCCGGCAGGGCCGCGAAGGTGGCCCCCCTGCCGAGCGGGCCGAGCTCCAGGGACTCCGCCGGCCCGGACACGCGCAGGTCGGCCCCCGCCTGGTGCCTGGCCTGGTCCACCTGCGAGGTGCGCCAGGTCGCCGAGGTCGCAAGGGAGACCACGCCGATGGCCACGGCCATGGTGAGCAGCAGGGCGGGCCCGGAGTACCGCGTCGGGCGGCGGCTCACCTGCCAGGCGCCCAGCGCGGGCGCGAGGCTCGGACGCGGTGAGGTGAACCGCTCGACGATCCGCGAGACGCGCGGCACCAGCCGCAGGCCGAGCATGCCGCCGCAGAGCAGCGCCAGCGCCGGGCCGGTCACGATCAGGGGGTCGATGCCGAGCTCGCCGCCCGTCGTGGCGGTGACCGGGGCGCCATAGTGCTGAAGCTGCCAGATGGCCAGCGCCGCCACCACCAGGAGCGCCACGTCGCCGCCCGCCCGCTGCAGCAGCCCTTGGGCGTCGCCCCGGCCGCGCGCCGCCTGCTCCTCCACGTACGTACGGCGGCCGCCGCGCAGGGCGGGCAGCATGAGCAGGACGGCGCAGGCCAGGGCCACCGCCCCGGACACGGCGAAGGTGGCGGTCCCGGCCTCGGGGGCGATGCGCACCCCCGCCGCCCGGATCCAGGGGATCAGGTTCACCAGGCGCAGCAGCAGGGGAGCCAGGAACGGGGCGATGACCGCGCACGGGATGGCCACCAGCAGGGCCTCGGTGCCGGTCAGCACCGCCAGCCACACGCTGCCCGCCCCCCGCGAGCGCATCAGCGCCATCTCCATGCGCCGGTGGTCGACGAGCAGCCGCGCGGTCAGGATGAGCGCGTACGCGGCGAGCAGCAGCAGTTGCAGGACCGGCACCAGCATGGTCGACCGGGCGACCAGCGCCGCCTGGTCGAGCTGGGTCAGCATCTCGGGCAGGCGGCTGAACGTCTCGCACGAGGGGCAGTCGGGCTTGAGGGAGTCGCCGAGGCCCGCCACCGAGGCCGCGAAGGGCCGCAGCCGCTGCTGGGTGAGGTTCCGCTGGTCGGGGACGGCGGTCCAGGTGACCGTGACGCTGGTGCTGGTGAAGCGGGCCAGGAAGGTCGCGCGCGGCACCATCAGGGGGCCGTAGGTGGTGTAGCCGCCGCGCTCCACGCCCCTGCGCAGCAGTTCCTCACCGTTCCAGCGTTCTGCGTAGGGGTCGGTGAGCTGGAAGACGCCCGTCAGCTTCGCGCGCACGGCCTTGTGGTCGAGACGTCCCACGAGGGTGAACTCGTCGCCGGCGGACAGTCTCATCGACTGGGCGGCGGGCTGCGAGAGCGCGACCTCGATGACGCCCTGCGGCGCCGGCTCGGGCCACGCGCCTTCGAGCAGCCGTGCCTGGTGTTCCAGCCCGTCGTAGGTCCCGAACCGGGCGAGCTCGGGGTGCTCCAGCCGTTCCTGTCCGGGCAGGGCGTAGGAGTCGGAGCGGGCGCTGAGGGTGACGTCGAGGGGTACGGGCGCGTGGCCGTCACCCGTGCCGAGGGCGGCGACCCGGGCCCGTACGGCCCTGTCGGTACTGTCGAAGGTGCCCTGCTGGACGGGCGCGCTGATCGTCGTCGCGGTGGTCCTGATCGACGCGGTCGCGAGGGCGCGCCGCACGCCGATGTCGGCGATCGTGGAGGCGTACATCGTGAGCGCCACCAGCGCCGTGGTCGCGAGAAGGATCGAGCCGAAGGCGGCGAAGAGCAGCAGTGGCTCGCTGAACGCACGCCGCAGCACCAGAGGTGTCCGCCCCCGCATGGCCCGCCTTCCGCTGCCCTGTTTCGCACACCATAGTTATGGTTTTGGCTAACAAAAGAGGGCCGGGTATCACGGTGATGCATCCGATATGCGGCGGAAATTGCCACGTGATATCGAAATCGTGACATACCCCGAACGTCTGCCCCGGAGGGGCGAAGGGCCCCACATCCAGGGCAGATCAGCCGGATGCGAGCAGGGCTCGGGCATGCCAAAACGCCGTGTCCGCGAAGGACACGGCGTCGTGGAGAAAGCCCGAGCCTACTTGGCGGGCTGGAGGGTGGCGACGCGCTTGGCGATCGCCGACTTGCGGTTCGCCGCCTGGTTCTTGTGGATGACGCCCTTGCTGACAGCCTTGTCGAGCTGACGCGACGCGGCGCGCATGAGGACGGCCGCCTCATCCACGTTGCCCTGCTCGGCGGCCTCGCGGAACTTGCGAACCGCCGTCTTCAGGGACGACTTGACGGCCTTGTTACGCAGCCGGGCCTTTTCGTTCTGCCGGTTGCGCTTGATCTGGGACTTGATGTTCGCCACGAAGAAGCCTCGGTGAAAGTCGATGGATGGGGCGCGCGGGCAGAGAGGGCGCGCCACACGCAGTTGAACAGGGTACCAACATGCCGGGACCACGCTCAAATCGGAGGCCACGGCACACCCCTGCACCCTTATGTTAGCGCAGCGGCGAGCTTGGTGGTCTTGGTGCCGGTAAACTGGAGCCCGAGCGCGGCACCGGCACGCCGGCGAGACGGGGCGGAAACACCTCGTCCGGGCGGTGTGCGGGCGCGACGCCGCGCCGATCTGCTGTCCAGGTGACGCTGTCCGGGTGCCCATCCGGGCGTGCCACCATGGGTAGCGGCTGCCCTGCCAGCCTTCTGATCGTCGTCAATCTGCCGAACGGACCCCGGTGCGCATCCACCCTGGCCAGACCGACCCCGCGCTGATCCGCAATTTCTGCATCATCGCGCACATCGACCACGGCAAGTCCACGCTCGCCGACCGGATGCTCCAGCTCACCGGTGTGGTCGACGCCCGGCAGATGCGCGCGCAGTATCTCGACCGCATGGACATCGAGCGCGAGCGCGGCATCACCATCAAGTCGCAGGCCGTCCGGCTCCCGTGGGACGGCCACGTGCTCAACATGATCGACACCCCGGGCCACGTCGACTTCACCTACGAGGTGTCCCGGTCGCTGGAGGCCTGCGAGGGCGCCGTGCTCCTGGTGGACGCGGCGCAGGGCATCGAGGCGCAGACGCTGGCCAACCTCTACCTGGCCATGAACGCCGACCTGCACATCATCCCGGTGCTCAACAAGATCGACCTGCCCGCCGCGCAGCCCGAGAAGTACGCCCAGGAGCTCGCGGGGCTCATCGGGTGCGACCCGTCCGACGTGCTGAAGGTTTCGGGCAAGACCGGCGTGGGCGTCAAGGAGCTGCTCGACCACGTCGTCCAGCACGTGCCCGCCCCCGTCGGCGACGCCGCCGCCCCCGCGCGGGCGCTGATCTTCGACTCGGTCTACGACACCTACCGCGGTGTCGTCACCTATGTCCGGGTGGTCGACGGGCAGCTCTCCAAGCGCGAGCGCACGGTCATGATGTCCACCGGCGGCACCCACGAGACCCTGGAGATCGGCGTCATCTCGCCGGAGCCGGTGCCGTCCGTGTCGCTGGGCGTGGGCGAGGTGGGCTACCTCATCACGGGCGTGAAGGACGTGCGGCAGGCGCGCGTCGGCGACACGGTGACCTCGGCCGTACGTCCCGCGGCGGAGCCGCTCGGCGGGTACGACCACCCGAGGCCGATGGTGTACTCCGGGCTGTATCCCATCGACGGCGACGACTATCCCGAGCTGCGCGAGGCCCTCGACAAGCTGCGCCTGAACGACGCGGCCCTGGTCTACGAGCCCGAGACCTCCGCCGCCCTCGGGTTCGGCTTCCGCTGCGGCTTCCTCGGCCTGCTCCACATGGAGATCGTGCGCGAGCGGCTGGAGCGCGAGTTCAACCTCTCGCTGATCTCCACCGCGCCGAACGTCATCTACCGGGTGGTCATGGAGGACGGCAAGGAGCTCATCGTCACCAACCCGTCGGAGTTCCCGGCCGGTAAGATCGCCGAGATCCACGAGCCGGTGGTGAAGGCCACGCTGCTCTCGCCGTCCGACCACATCGGCGCGATCATGGAGCTCTGCCAGGGCCGCCGGGGCGCGCTGCTCGGCATGGACTACCTCTCCGAGGACCGCGTGGAGATCCGCTACACGCTGCCGCTCGGCGAGATCATCTTCGACTTCTTCGACCAGCTCAAGTCCCGCACCCGGGGGTACGCCTCGCTCGACTACGAGCCCTCGGGCGAGCAGGAGGCCGACCTGGTCAAGGTCGACATCCTGCTCCAGGGCGAGGCCGTCGACGCCTTCAGCGCGATCGTCCACCGCGAGAAGGCCTACGCGTACGGCGTCGAGATGGCCAAGAAGCTCAAGGACCTCATCCCCCGGCAGCAGTTCGAGGTGCCGATCCAGGCGGCCATCGGCGCCCGCGTGATCGCCCGCGAGAACATCCGTGCCATCCGCAAGGACGTGCTCGCCAAGTGCTACGGCGGTGACATCAGCCGTAAGCGCAAGCTGCTGGAGAAGCAGAAGGAAGGCAAGAAGCGCATGAAGATGGTGGGCCGGGTCGAGGTCCCGCAGGAGGCCTTCGTCGCCGCGCTCTCCACGGAGGCCCCCGCCGCCGACAAGGCCAAGAAGTAGCCGAGGGGCCGTCCGGGGCGCGAGCCGGGCAGGCCGTCCGAAGCGTGGAGCCGGGGCCCGCCTCCTGGGCATCGGGCCAAGGCCCGCCTCCGGAGCATCGTGCCGGGGGCGGCCCGTCCGGGGCACCGGTCCCGGAGCGGCAGACTGGGAGCGTGCCTTCCGTACTTCTCGACGGCGACGCCGTTCCCGCGTCGGGCGAGCTGCCCGCGAGCGCCCATGAGGGCCTCGGCACGCGGCCGTTCGGCTTCTACGTCCATGTGCCGTTCTGCGTGACCCGCTGCGGATACTGCGACTTCAACACCTACACCGCCACCGAGCTGGGCCCCGGCGCCTCCCGCGCCGACTACGCCGCCACGGCGATCGAGGAGGTGCGCCTGGCGCGCAGGGTGCTCGGGGACGCCGAGCTGCCGGTGGAGACCGTGTTCTTCGGCGGGGGCACGCCGACCCTGCTGCCCGCCGGCGACCTGGTGAGGATCCTGCGGGCCGTGGACGAGGAGTTCGGGCTGGCGCCGGGCGCCGAGGTCACCACCGAGGCCAACCCCGAGTCGGTCGACCCCGCCTACCTCGAAGGGCTGCGGGCCGGCGGGTTCAACCGCGTCAGCTTCGGCATGCAGAGCGCGAAGGAGCACGTGCTGGCCGTCCTCGACCGGAGGCACACCGCGGGCCGCCCGGCGCGGGCCGTACGAGAGGCCCACGACGCGGGGTTCGCGCACGTCAACCTGGACCTGATCTACAGCACGCCGGGGGAGAGCGACGACGACTGGCGGGCCTCGCTGGCGGCGGCGATCGAGGCCGGTCCCGACCATGTGTCGGCCTACTCGCTGATCGTCGAGGAGGGCACCCGGCTGGCCGCGCGGATCCGCAGGGGCGAGCTGCCCATGCCCGACGACGACGTGGCCGCCGACCGGTATGTCATCGCCGACGCGATGCTGTCGCAGGCCGGGTTCTCCTGGTACGAGGTGTCCAACTGGGCCACATCGGAGGAGGCCCGGTGCCGCCACAACCTGCTCTACTGGACCGGCGGCGACTGGTGGGGCGTGGGGCCCGGCGCGCACGGCCACGTGGGCGGCACCCGCTGGTGGAACGTCAAGCATCCGGCGGCCTACGCCTCGCGCCTTGCCGCCCGCTCCTCGCCGGCCCACGCGCGCGAGGTGGTGTCCGAGGCCGACCGGCATGTGGAGCGGCTGATGCTGGAGCTGCGGCTCGACACGGGGTTCCCGCTCGCGGAGATCGGCCTGGACGCCCGTACAGCCGTCGCCCGCGCCCTCGGAGACGGGCTGCTGGAGCCCGGGGCCTTCAGGAGGGGCCTCGCCGTGCTCACGCTGAAGGGCCGGCTGCTCGCGGACGCGCTGGTGCGCGACCTGACCTGAGCGGCGCCGCGGGTCACGCGCACGCCGCCCGGCGGGCCCGCGCCTTCCGCCGGTCCGGCGGCTTCAGCCGATCAAGCCTCAGCTGACGAAGCGGATGGTCATCGGGTAGCTGTATCTCTCGCCGCGGTTCGCCGCCACGGCCGCGATGATCATCACGATCAGGGAGCCGATCCACACCACGAACATCAGCAGGACGCCGATGATGAAGAAGGCCAGCACGAAGCACACCGCGTAGGCGATGAACAGCGTGATCTGGAAGTTGAGCGCCTCGGCCGACTGGTCGCGCACGTAGGGCGACTCGTCCTTCTTGACCAGGTACAACACCAGCGGGCCCATGAACGAGGTGAGCAGGCCGAGCAGGTGGGCCAGCATCGCAATCGTCGTGTCGTCGGTCCCCGGGCGCGGCCCGTACATCCCCGGCACATGCGGCCGCGCCGCGTAGGGCATCTGCCCGTACGGCGCCTGCCCATAGCCGCGCTGCCCATAGCCGGGTTGCCCGTACCCCTGCCGGTCGTAGCCGGGTCGCCCATGATCGGGATCGCCGTACCCCTGTGGCCCCTGGCCGGGGGCCCCGTATCCCGGCTGGCCGTACGCCGGTTGCCCGTATCCCGGTTGCCCGTAGCCCGGTTGCCCGTCCTCCGGTCGCCGGTCGTGGGGGTGGTCGTCGGGGCGGCGGTCCTGCGGAGTCTCGCTCATGCCTGCACCTCGTTCTCGGTTGTCACGAAGTCGATCAGCTCCTCGACGCGGCCGAGAAGCTCCGGCTCCAGGTCGGTGAACGTGTGGACGGAGCCGAGGATGCGCCGCCAGGCGTCCGCCGGCTCCAGTCGCCAGCCGAGGGCGCCGATCACGCCCTCCTTCCACGGCACCCCGCGCGGGACGGAGGGCCAGGCGGGGATGCCCACGGCGGAGGGCTTCACCGCCTGCCAGATGTCCACGAAGGGGTGACCGACGATGAGCACCTCCGGACAGGACACCCGGGCCGCGATCCGGCTCTCCTTCGACCCCGGGACCAGGTGGTCGACCAGCACCCCGAGTCGCCGCCCCGGGCCGGGCCCGAAATCCTCCACGATAGCCGGGAGATCGTCGACGCCTTCGAGGTACTCGACGACGACGCCCTCCACGCGCAGGTCATGGCCCCAGATCTTCTCCACCAGGGACGCGTCGTGCACGCCCTCGACGTAGATGCGGCTCTCCCGGGCGACGCGCGCCCGCAGCCCGCCGACGGCGATCGAGCCGGACGCGCTGCGCGCCGGGCCCCCCGCCGCGGCAGGAGCCGGGCGCACGAGCGTCACGGGCTTGCCGTCGAGGAGGAACGCGGCGGGCGCGAGCGGGAACACCCGCCGGCGCCCGAACCGGTCCTCCAGCGTGACGGCCTCCTTGTCACAGGCCACCACGGCCCCGCAGAAGCCGCCCTCGGCGTCCTCCACCACGAGGTCGGGCTCGGCGGGGACCTGCGGGATCTTCCCGCGTAGCGGCCTCCGCCAGTCGCCGGCCAGAACGTCCCGTCCGTAGTCCCGCATACCTGGGCACGCTAGCAAAGATCACGCTCCGGGCGGCGTGCCCTGCGGCCACGCGCCACCGTAGGAGGCGGCGGCCCGGCGCTTGCGGGCGCGGCTGCGCCGGACGAGCACGACGATCGTGGTGACGACCGCGAAGACGAACCCGGCCAGCGGGATGAGGACCAGCGAGGCCACTCCACCGGCCAGCGCGCCCGTGCTGCCGGCCAGCGACTTGCCGACACCGAACAGGACCTGCTTGCCGTCCGACGCGTCACAGCTGATCTTGTACGTGCCGGCCGCCGGGACGCCGATGGTGAACAGCGACTCCCAGAGCCGCCCGTCCGCGGTGACGGTCTGCTTGGACGTCGGCTTGGTGAGGTCGGCCTTCTTGCCCTCGGCGTTGAGCGCGAAGCAGGTGACCTTGGCGGGCCCGGACGTCGAGGCGTACAAGATGGGCTTGTCCGCGGGGTCGATCGCCGCGGACACGCTGCCGCCGCTCTCGAAGGTCTGCGTCGGCGCCGCGTCGTTGAGGGTCTTGGACACCCCTCCGGCGAAGCCGGCGACGCCCACGACGACGCAGACGATGGCGATGAGCCAGGCCAGCACGATCCACAGCACGCGGGGCCGGATGGGGCCGGGGGCGGAGTGAGCAGGGGACCCGTAGGGCCGCTGCTGCGAGCCGGGCGGCGGGGGAGGCGGCGTGCCGTACGAGGGGCCGTAGGAAGGGCCGCCCTGAGGGGCGCCCTGAGGCGCGTCGTACGAGGGGCCCGACGGGGCGCCGTACGAGGGGCCCGACGGGGCGCCGTACGAGGGGCCCGACGGGGCGCCGTACGAGGGGGCCGCCGGGGTGCCGTACGAGGGGGCCGCCGGGGTGCCGTAGGAGGGGGCGCCGGGGGAGTTGCCATATGCGGGCGATCCGTAGGAAGGGGCGCCGCCGGCGGGCGCGCCTACGGACGGGGAGCCGGGCAGGGGACCATGGTCGCCGGGGGAGTTGGGACGCGGAAGCCTGGTGGTCGCGTCGTTCAGCCGGGGGTCGTTCTCACTCATGTACCAGAGTGTGGAGGATCCGACTTGCCGAGCGATAGCAAGTGGCTTGACCCTGACTAGGGGAGGTCGTGCGTATGGGTTATCGCACCCTGTCGGCCGGAGCCGTACACTTGGCACTCGGGAACACAGAGTGCCAGACCAGGTGTTCACGCAGGCACGAACGCAGGGCAGGGAGGTGAGCACGTTGCTCGATGAGCGTAAGCTCGCAGTTCTGCGCGCCGTTGTCGAGGACTACGTGTCCACCAACGAGCCGGTCGGGTCCAAAGCGCTCGCGGAGCGGCACAATCTGGGGGTCTCTCCGGCCACCGTGCGCAACGACATGGCCGTGCTCGAAGAGCAGGGTTACATCACGCAACCCCACACCAGCGCGGGTCGCGTGCCCACCGACAAGGGCTACCGGTTGTTCGTCGACCGGCTGTCCCAGATCAAGCCGCTGTCCGGCGCCGAGCGCCGGGCCATCGAGACCTTCCTTGCGGGCGCCGTCGACCTCGACGACGTCGTGACCCGCACGGTGCGGCTGCTCGCGCAGTTGACTCGGCAGGTCGCCGTGGTGCAGTATCCATCGCTGATCCGTTCCACGGTCCGGCACGTCGAGCTCGTGCCGCTGGCCGAGCGGCGGATCATGCTGGTGCTGATCACCAACACCGGGCGGGTCGAGCAGCGAGTCGTCGACCTTCCCGATGTGGTGGAGGACGACCGGATCGCGCATCTGCGGGCGGTGCTCAACGCCTGCCTCGACGGATGCCGCCTCAACCGCGTGCCAGAGACGGTGGCCGACCTGCACGGCCGGCTTCCCGAGGAGGACCGGCCGGTGGCGACCACGATCCTGTCCGTTCTCCTCGAAACCCTGGTCGACCGGCACGACGAGAAGATCGTCTTCGCCGGGGCCGCCAACCTCGCGGGCGACTTCAGCGTCGGCCTGCGCGAGGTCCTGGAGGCTCTGGAGGAGCAGGTCGTGCTCATGCGGCTGCTCGGCGAGGCGGGCGACTCGGCCGCGCTCACGGTGCGGATCGGCTCGGAGAATCCCTACTCCGGGCTTCACGGCACCTCGATCGTCGCCGCCGGATACGGTTCGGGCGACAATGAACTGGCTCGGCTCGGAGTGCTGGGCCCGACGCGAATGGACTACCCGGTGACTATGGGAGCGGTGCGCGCAGTCGCACGCTATGTCGGCCAGATCCTGGCGGGGTCCTAGGTGGCCCGCGACTATTACGGCATCCTCGGGGTCCGCCGTGACGCCAGCCCGGATGAGATCAAGAAGGCGTATCGCCGCCTCGCGCGCGAGCTCCATCCCGACATCAACCCCGACCCTGAGACGCAGGAGCGCTTCAAGGAGATCAACCAGGCGTACGAGGTCCTGTCGGACCCGAACAAGCGCCAGATGTTCGATCTCGGAGCCGACCCCTTCGGCGGCGCGGGCGCCGGCCCGGGAGCCGGTGCGGCCGGCTTCGGCGCGGGCTTCCCGTTCAGCGACATCATGGACGCCTTCTTCGGCGGCGGTGGCGGGTCCCGCGGGCCCCGGTCCCGGGCGAGGCGCGGGCGCAACGCGACGATCCGCGTCGAGCTCGACCTGGCCGAGTCGGCGTTCGGCACCACGCGCGAGCTGGTGGTCGACACCGCCGTGCTGTGCGAGATCTGCCACGGGTCGGGCGCGGCGTCGGGCACCCACCCCGACACCTGTGACATGTGCCACGGGCGCGGCGAGATCTCGCAGGTCACCCGGTCGTTCCTCGGCCAGGTGATGACCGCTCGCCCCTGCCCGCAGTGCGGCGGTTTCGGGTCGATCATCCAGCATCCCTGCCAGGAGTGCTCCGGCGACGGGCGGGTGCGCACCCGGCGCACGATCAAGGTCCGCATCCCGGCGGGCGTCGAGGACGGCACCCACATCCAGCTCGCCGGAGAGGGCGAGGTCGGTCCCGGCGGAGGCCCCCCCGGAGACCTGTTCCTGGAGATCGTCGAGCGGCCTCACGAGATCTTCGAGCGGCGGGGCGACGACCTGCACTGCACGGTCCAGATCCCGATGACCGCGGCGGCGCTCGGCACGATCCTGACCGTGGAGACGCTCGACGGCGCCGAGGAGATCGACGTGCGGCCCGGCACCCAGGCCGGTCACGTCCTTCCCCTGTACGGCCGGGGCATCCAGCGGCTCAACGAGACCGGCCGGGGCGACCTGCTGATCCACGTGAACGTGGAGACGCCCACCCGCCTCGACCCGGCCCAGGAGGAGTTGCTCAAGGAGCTGTCCAAGCTGCGCGGCGAGGAGCGCCCCCCGGGCAAGTTCGCCCCCGGGCAGCAGGGCTTCTTCTCCCGCCTCAGGGACGCCTTCAACGGCCGCTGACCCCTCGGAGCCAACACAAGGCACCCGCCGGACTCGGCACGTAAGGCATTCGCCGGAGCCCGTACGGCCCGTGGTTCGCGGAGGTCGTGCGGGCGTGGCTAAGGTTTGCGGGTGAGCGTCCCCGTCTTCCTCGCCGACGACCTGTCCGGGCAGGAGATCGTCCTTTCCGGCCCCGAGGGGCGGCACGCCGCCACCGTGCGGCGGTTGCGCGCCGGTGAGCGCGTCGACCTGACGGACGGCAGGGGCGCGGTCGCCGAATGCGTCGTGCGCGACGTCGCCAGGGACTCCCTCCGGCTGGAGGTCCTCGGCCGTCGCACGGTGCCGGCGCCGGCCCCGCGCCTCGTGGTCGTCCAGGGCCTGCCCAAGGGCGACAGGGGCGAGCTGGCGGTCGAGATGATGACCGAGGCCGGGGTGGACGTCATCGTCCCCTGGGCCGCCGCCCGGTGCGTGACCCAGTGGAAGGGCGACCGCGCGGGCAAGGCGCTGACCCGCTGGCGCTCCACCGCCAGGGAGGCCGGCAAGCAGGCCCGGCGGTTCCACCTGCCGGAGGTCACCGAGCAGGCCACGACGGCCGAGGTGGCCGCTCTGCTGCGGGGCGCGGCCGTCGCGGCCGTACTGCACGAGGAGGCCGAGGCGCCCCTGTCCCAGCTCGCCCTCCCCGCGTCCGGCGACATCGTGACGGTGGTCGGCCCCGAGGGCGGGATCACCGGCGAGGAGGTCGAGCGGTTCAGGGAGGCGGGCGCCACGACGGCCCTGCTGGGCCCCACCGTGCTGCGGACCTCCACGGCCGGCGTGGCCGCCGCCGCGGTGCTGCTCACCCGCTCCGGCCGCTGGTGACCCCGGCCGCCGTCTCGGGCCGTTGGTCACCCTGGCCGCCATCTACGTACGGCCGCTGGTGAGGCCGGGCGAGGACGGCGGCCCCGCCTCGCGCGGCTTATAGCGCGGAACCCCTGGCGGCGGGCCCTCTCCTGGGGAAACACCCGAGGTCTTTCCGGTTCTTGTCCCGCAGGACGTCTGGCGGCAACCTCTGTGTCGCTCGACGTGCACCTTCCGGCAGACGCTTCACAGCGGCAACACCGATGCGCCTCCGGACTCACCCCTTGCCGTAACCGAAGCTGGTCAGGCTGTCCTCGCCCTGGTCGGGCGGACACGGTGAGAGGCAGAGAGACATGTTGCTACCAGGAAGCCGCATCGCTGTGGCCGTGGCGGCGCGCCAGGCGCCGCGGCGATCGTGATCCACGGCGGGCCGCCCGCGGCGGCCGGCAGCGAGCCCGAGGCGGCTTCCGGCCGGCAGGAAGCGACTCTCCCCGTGCCGGGCGACCCCGGCGTGCCGGTGTACCCGCCGGTGGCCTGGGTGGTCGCTCCGGCGCGCGTCCCGAGGTCCTGGGACCTGCTCGGATGGCCTATGCGCGTCGTTCTGGTGCTGGCGATGGTCATCGCGCTCGTGGTCGTCCTCCTTGGGGTGTTCACTACGGCGTTCGAGGCGCGGGCGGAGGCCGGGGCGACCGCCCCGGTACGGCCGGCGCGAACAGATTCTGGATGGTTGGTTCGATGAGGAGCACGTCCAATGGCCGGATGCGGTCGGCGCGCCGGCGCGTCGGCTGGTTGAGCACGCTGGGTCTTGTGCAACTGCTCGCCGGCGGCCTCGCCACCGTGGGGGCGATGGCCACGGTCTCGGCACCGGCGCCCACCGTGCGGGAGGTGACGGGCGGGTCGCTCACCTGGGCGGTCGCCGAGCGGCTGGGTGCCGGGGACCACGTCGAGGTCACCCTCTCCGGCGGAGCGGAGCGCGACCGTGAGGGCGTGTTCCGCTTTCCCGCCGCCGGAGGCGCCTACGATCCGGAGACCGGAACGGGCACCGTGACCTACGGCGGCAGCGTCACCGTCGTCCGTGACCACAAGGGCGTGGTCATCGCCAACCCCGTGGTCGTGATCGACGGGGCGGATTCGACGCTGCGCGCCGAGGTCGGTACGCCCGGCCCCACGCCCACCGCCGCACCGGCTCCCACCGGCGCCGGTGAGACGCCTCCGGCCGGCGCCGTTCCCATGGTCACCCCCACGGAGAACGCTTCCGGCGTGCCCGTGCCCGGCGCATCGGACGCCGATGGCAAGCCCCTTACGGAGCTCGCCCGGCTGAGCGTCGTGAAGGACACCGCGGACGTACGAGGACAGGCGGTCACGTGGACCGCCGTGCCCGCGACGGCCACCGAGGCCTCGGCCGGCGCGCTCGCGGGGCTGCTCGGCGACGACGAGGCGCTGACGCCGGTGACGATCGCCCTCACCTACGACCAGGAGCCCGCCCTGGGCGCGGGGGAAGGTCTGCTCACCTCCGGAAGCCCGACGCCGAGCGGGTCCTCGACGCCGAGTCCGAGCTCCTCCCCGTGTACGTCCGGAAGCCCGTCCGCCTCGGTCGGCGCGACGCCTTCGGCCGGGTCGAGCCCTTCGGCCGACCCCACGCCGAGCCCGTGCGTCAGCCCGTCGAGCACCGTCTCGCACTCTCCGTCACCGAGTCCTTCGGCGACCTGTCCCACCTCGGCCCCGACGACGTCGGCCGGCCCCTCCGCGTCCGCGAGCCCCTCGGCGTCCGCGAGCCCTTCGGCCTCGGCCGATCCCTCGGGGTCCGCGACCCCCTCCTCCTCGCAGGCCCTCAGCGCGGTCACCGGCGGTGCGAACGTGGTGCTGGTCCACGCCCGGACGATGACGGAGAGCCCCAGCCCGAGCGCCAGCCCCAGCGCCAGTACGAGCCCGAGCGCGAGCCCCAGCCCGAGCCCGCTCGGCACGACGTCGGGGTGCCCCACGACCAGCTCGTCTCCCAGCCCGAGCGCCTCCGGCTCTCCTTCTCCCTCGCCGTCCGGATCGAGCTCGCCGAGTTCGTCTCCCACCCCGAGGAAGACCGTCACGCAGCACACCACTCTCCCCGCCGTGAACACCGGTGACGACGACAATCTGGCCAAGACGGGGGACGGGTACGTCATCCCGCTGATGACCCTCGGCATCGGGTTGATCGCGGGTGGTGGCATCACCCTGCGGGCCTCCCGCAGGACCGTCTACCTCCGCGACGACCTGTGACGCACCTCGTCGAGTGGGACGCGCCGTCACGCCGCCGGGCTGAGGAGGACTGGGAGCCCCCCTCCCGGCGGGTGGGGCGGATGCTCGGTGAGCTCATGCTCGCCGCCGGGCTGGTGCTGGTGCTCTTCGCCGCCTACGCGACCTACGGCAAGGCATGGCGGATCGAGTCCGAGCAGAACGCCCTCGCGGGCGAGCTGGACCGGAGCTGGGCGGCGAGCGCCGGACGCCCGGTCGAAGGCCAGCCGATGGCCCGCATCCACATTCCCAAGCTCGGCAGGCAGTGGGCGGTGGTCGAGGGCGTGTCCCAGGCCGACCTCAGGAAGGGGCCGGGCCACTACCCGCGTACGGCCCAGCCCGGCCAGATCGGGAACGTGGCGATCGCCGGCCATCGCATCTCGTCGGTCTTCTGGGACGTCGACAGGCTCGACCGGGGTGACGTGATCGTGGCGGAGACCCGCACCGGCTGGTTCGTCTACCGGGTGGTCAGGCAGCGTCTCGTGCTGCCGCGCCAGGTGGAGGTGATCGCCCCGTCCCCCGGCCGCCCGGGGGAGGCGCCGCGGAAGGCGATGCTCACGCTGACCACCTGCAACCCGAAGTTCCAGAACTGGCAGCGCCTCGTCGTCCACGCCGAGCTGGTGCGGGAGCAGGCCAAGTCACGCGGCCGACCGGCCGAGCTGAAGGGGCATCCGTGATATTCCCGTGGATCTGGGAGCGGCTTCCCGGCGGGCGCTTCGGCAAGCCGCTCTGCTCCGCGTTGCTGATCGGCGCGGTGGTGCTGCTTCTGTGGTTCGTCGTGTTCCCGCTGGTGGACGGCCTGCTGCCCTTCGACGACGTCACGGTGGACGGCCGCTAGCGCGGGTCACCGCCTTCGTGCCGGTGCCGCGAGCAGCGAGCGGTAGAGCGACTCGGTACGGTCGGCCGCGACGTCCCAGGAGTAGCGGCCGAGCACGTCCTCGGCCCTGGCCCGCGCGCCTTCCTTCTCGTGGTCGAGCGCCGCGAGCACCCGCGCCAGGACGTCCCGGAGGTGCTCCTCGTCCCCCTCGCGGAACAGCCGGCCCCCCGGCCCCTCCTCCGCGATCACCTCGCGGTGGCAGCCGATGGAGCTGGCGATCGTGGGCAGGCCGTACGACGTGCCTTCGAGCAGGGCCAGCGGCAGCCCTTCCAGGTGCGAGGGCTGCACGTAGACGGCGGCATGGCGGTAGAGGGACGCCAGTTCGTCGCCGTACACGTAGCCCAGCATGCGCACCCGGGAGTCCGACGCGGCCAGCTCGCGCAGCCGGGAGACGTAGCCGTCGGTGAAGGACGAACCGCCCACGACGGCGAGCCTGACATCACCCTCCACCCCGCTGAACGCCCTGAGCAACAGGTCGACGGCCTTCTCCGGCACGAGCCGCCCGACGAACAGCACGTACTTGCCGGGAAGCAGCCCGCGCCGGATGACGGGGTCGGGGGGTACGGCCGGGACCGGGCGCTCGACCCCGTTCCCGATGTGGACCGTCAGGCGGTCGCGGACCAGGGCGTACTCGTCGGTGATCTCGTCGGAGACCCCGATGACCGCGTCGGGGACGTGCTCGCTCAGCCAGCGGGCGCCGCGCAGCACGGCCTTGGCCACGCCACCCCACTTCTGCCTGCGGTCGTCGTGCCCGTGGATGGTCTGCACGACCCGTGCGCGCGACAGGTAGCGCGGCAGCGGGGAGCACAGGCCGGGGCCGAGCGCGTGGTAGTGGACGATGTCGTGCCGGTCCGCCAGAGCAGCCACGGTGGAGAGCAGGCTGTGGGCGAGGGCGTCGAAGTGCTTGGTGCCGAGGGTGGGCAGGTGCCGCAGCCGCACGCCGTCTATGGCGTCCCTGCGCTCGGACACGTAGTTGGCGCGGCAGTAGACGGTCACCTCGTGCCCTCGGGCGGCCAGCCGCCTCCCGAGATGGGCCACGTGGTGTTCGATGCCTCCGAAGGTGGCCGGGAGGCCGCGCTGGCCGATCATGGCGATGCGGAGCACCTCCGGGCCGGCGGGCGTCGGGGAATATGCGAGGGATCCTGAAGTCTCTGCGGCGGGCATGCCGGAACTCCCCATATAAAACAAGCACGGGACGCGTCTTTGGCCTGGACGTTAGGGAATCGCGGAAGGCGCGGAAAGGGGGGATCAGGGTATTTCCGCGCTCTTCACCATTGGTTGGTCCCCGCGATGGCCCCGAGGTGTGCCGCCGGCCGGGCCCGGACCGCACCGGCCTGATGTTCATACTCGCGCTCTCCATCATTCATGAGCCGTATGGCCGATCTTCCATAAGGTGCCCATAAGATCGCGCCTCCTTTCACGGCCGGACCCGTCCGTGAGCTGGGTGGGGGCGGCCGTCCGGGCCGGCGCCCCACCTTGCGCGAGCATTTGCTGTACAGCAGCTAGGTTTTGCAGGTTTGGAAATGTCCGAACCCCGCGCCGTAAGGGAAAAGTTACGACCCCAGTCAGTTGTCTACGCGTATTTCGGGGTTCGCGTAATGGTGACTGCGCGGTCGGGATATGCGGCGCTATAAATGGCTGTCCGTGCGGAGGGAGAAACGTGATCCGGGTGGCCTCTGCCGTACTCGCGATCGTGGCCATGCTGGCCGCCACCGGTTGCGCCGCCGACCCCGGGGGCCCCGCTCCCGTCGGGACGACGGCCACCCGGCAGGTGCCCGAGCAGCCCTTCGGCCTGAAGTGGGACGGCTACCAGCATCCGCCGAAGTACGACGCCGACATCGAGGCATACGGCGGCGGTGGCACGTTCCACGAGCTCGTCTGGTGCGCCATCGAGGCACGCCAGGGTGAGCGCTACTGGGATCTCGACGACCGGGTCGTGGACGGCCTGCTCTCGTACGGCTACCGCGTCATGCTGCGGATCCGCGTCGGAACATGCTGGGCGAACGGGCGGCCGGCGGCCGGCAGGCCCCGGATCGCCGTCTCCTACCCTCCCGCCGACATCGCCGCCTACCAGGCATTCGTCCGCGACGCCGTGATCCGTTACGCCGCCAGGGGGGTGCACATGTACGGGATCGAGAACGAGATCGACGCGAGGAACATGTGGGGCGGCGACCCACTCGCCTACCGTGACGTGGGCCGCGCCGGGGCGGAGGCCGTACGACGGGCCGATCCGCTGGCGCGGCTGCTGGACGTGGGGCTCACCAGCGGGAGCTACGGCGTCGTCGTGGCCCGCACGATGCTGGACGCCGGCCGGACGGACCGGGCGCTCGCCTTCTACCGCGCCTTCTACGCCCGGGGCGACGGACGGTTCCCCCCGGCCGCCACGGCCGGCGAACTGCGGGCGGTGATCGACTCACCGGCGGGGCGGCGGGCGACCGCCGCCCACGCGGCGGCTTTCGAGCTCGACAGGGCCGGGGTGTTCGACGCCTACCAGCTCCACTACTACGACTCCTGGGCGGCGCTCCCCGAGGTCGTCGACTACATCCGCGCGCAGGCCGGCCCGGCGATGCCGATCGAGGGCTGGGAGGTGGGGTCCTACTGGCCGGGCGGCGACTACGACCCCGTGGCCCATGGCGCCGAGGTCGCCAAGCTGGTCACCATCCTGCTCGCCCGCGGGGTCAAGCGCGTCGTCTACCTCCCGCTGTTCTACAGGCCGGGCGTGGTCGTCTCCGAGGAACACTGGAGAGGGCTGTACGGCGTGGACGATGTCGCCCGCCCGGCCAAGACGGTGTTCGACCAGTTCAGGAAGCGTTTCCCGGCCGGAGTCTGGCACCGGTTGACGCTGCCGGGCCTGGACGGAGGGCTGGTCGACCAGGGAGCCACGACGGCGGTGGTGATGTGGAGCGCCGGAGGGGGCACCGTTTCCCTGTCCCCTCCGGCGGGCGCGACGGCAGGAAGGACGGCGAGGGAGACGGCCGGGGAGACGGCGGGCGCGACGGCAAGGAAGACGGCCGGGAAGACGGCCGGGGAGACGGCCGGGGAGACGGCCGGGGAGACGGCCGGGGAGACCACCGTCACGGATCTGCCGGACGGCCGGTCGCGCACCTGGCCGGGCGGGACGCTGGAGGTGGGGGCCACGCCCGTCATCGTCACCGTCCCCGCGCCTCTCGCGGACACGCTGCGCTGGCTTGAGCCGACATGATCCCGCACACCGCCTCGCACAGCAGGCCGCGCGTCTCGCCGGGAAAGGGGCTGTACGTCGCCGGCGTCCTCGCGGTCATCCTCGCGGTCCACTGCGGCATCACGTTCGCGTCGGGCGGGTCGCGGACCGACGTCGTCCTTCCGGTCGCCCTCGTGATCGCGCTCGCGCTGACCGTCATGGCCGTCACGCGGTTCACCCTGTTCGTCATCGTCGTCCTCACGGTGCGGGCGGCGCTCGACGCGACCAAGCTGGCGGGCGGCGCCACCGACGGAGGGGAGCAGACGGGCTGGAGCCTGCTCGACCCCTCGACCATGCTCGGCGTCCTGTTCCTGCTCTCGTGCGTGGCCTGGCTGATCGTGCAGGGACGCCGCCCCGCCGGTGAGCGCCCCCACCCCGCGCTGCCCGTCGCGGCGGTGACGTTCCTCGGCGCCTCGCTGCTCAGCCTGCTCGGCTCGCGGGCGCCGGCGGTCAGCGTCGGCGAGGTGTCGCGCATCGCCGCGTTCGTCGTCATGATCTTCGTGGTCGAACGGCTGCTCGCCGACGAGCCCGGTATGCGCATGCCTCTGCTCTGCGCCGTCTTCACCTCGGCCGTGCTTCCGGTGCTCGTGACCGCCTACCAGATCACGACCGGCGACGGGCTGATGGACCTCGACGGCCTCATGCGGCCGACCGGAACGTTCTGGCATCCGAACGCGCTCGGCATGTTCTGCTTCATGCTCCTGATCATGGGCCTGGCGCTGGCGTGGCACGTCCGGGGATGGGCGAGGGTGGCCCTGGTCGTGTTCGTCACCGGGCTCGGCTCCGCCCTGCTGGCGACCGCCGCGCGCGGTCCGTGGATCGCCTGTCTCGCCGGTCTCGTAGTGGTCGGCCTGCTCCAGGACCGGCGCGTCATCTACGGCCTCGTCGTCGTCGCCGGAGGAGTGGTCGCCACGGTGCCGTCGGTGCTCCAGCGGTTCTCCGACCTGGCGAGCAGTTATACGGCGGGGGGCCTTGAGGCCAACTCCCTGGTATGGCGGTTCGACCACTGGATCGCGGCCCTCGGCCTGCTGCCCGGCAACCCGGTCACCGGACTCGGGCTCGGGACCACACGCCTGATCCTCTTCAAGGAGGTGCACAACGACTACCTGCGCGCCCTGGTCGAGACAGGGGCCGTCGGACTGCTGGCCTACCTTGGCCTGCTCGCCGCGCTGTTCGACACCGCGCGGCGGGCACTGCGCGCCACCGACCCGAGGAGGGGCGCGCCCGAGGTCAGCCTGTCTCGCGGGACGGCCGTGGGTTTCGCCGGCTGTGTGGTCGCCTTCAGTGTTTCGGCGATGGCCGACAACATCATGACCGCCGTGGTCGTGATGTGGTATCTCGCGGTGTTCGCCGGGCTCGCCCAGCGCATCGTGGTAGCGGGCAAGGAGACCCCGTGAGGGTGCTGCACGTCAACAAGTTCCTCCACCGCCGAGGCGGCGCGGAGTCGTACATGATGGACCTCGCCGAGGCGCAGGCCGGGCGCGGCAACGAGGTGGCGTTCTTCGCCATGCGCCACCCGGACAACGTCCCGTCGGAGTACGAGCGCCATTTCCCCCGGTACGTGGAGCTGAACCCGATGCCGAGGAGTCCCATCGGCAAGGCCAAGGGCGCGGCACGCATGCTGTGGTCAAGGAGCGCCCGACGCGGGATCGCCAAGGTGGTCGAGGAGTTCCGGCCCGGCGTCGCCCACCTGCACAACGTCTACCACCAGCTTTCACCCTCGGTGGTGGCGGCCCTCGGCGACGCGGGCGTGCCCGTGGTCATGACGCTGCACGACTACAAGCTGGCTTGCCCGACCTACAGCTTCCTCGACCACGGCAAGGTCTGCACGGCGTGCGTGGACGGCGGCCCGATCGAGGCGGTGCGGCGCCGATGCAAGGACGGTTCACGCGCGGCCAGCGCGATGCTGGCCACCGAGACCTGGCTGCACCGCCGCCTCGGCGCCTACGACGGCGTGAACGTCTTCGTCAGCCCGAGCAGGTTCCTGGCGGGGCAGATGACGCGGGCGGGGATCTACCCCGACCGGTTGCGCGTCCTCAGCAACTTCGCCGAGGTCAGCGGGGTCACGCCCAAGTCGGAGCCGGGCGGTCCGCTGGTCTGCGTCGGGCGGCTGCACGAGACCAAGGGCATCGACACGGCCATCCGCGCGATGGGTCTACTCGGCAAGGACGCCCGCCTGGTCATCGCCGGTGACGGTCCCGAGCGGGAGCGCCTGGAGCGCATGGCCGCCGACCTGGCGCCGGGCCGGGTGCGCTTCCTCGGCCGGATATCGCGTCAGGAGGTGCTCGACCTGCTGGTCTCGGCGACGGCCCTGCTGGTTCCTTCCCGGTGGTACGAGAACCAGCCGATGACGATCCTCGAAGCGTACGCGTGCGGCGTGCCGGTGGTCGGCACCGTGCTCGGCGGGGTGTCGGAGCTGGTCACCGATGGCGCCACCGGGCGGCTGGTCCCGCCCGACGACCCTATGGAGCTGGCGTCGGCGGCGCTCGCGCTGCTGCGCGATCCCCGGAAGAGCCTCGCGATGGGAAGGTCGGCGCGCTCGGTGGCCGCCGACCGGTACTCCTCGGAGAGCCACCTCACCGCTCTCGCGGAGATCTACGCCGAGGCCAGGCGCGCCATGGAGAAGCAGGCGAGATGACGTACGAAGGAGTGGACATGGACGGAGTACGTCCCGACCTCGGCACGCGGGTGCGTGAGCGGCTCATCGGCCGCCCCGACTCGCTCAACACCCGCCTGCGCACGCGGCGGATGATGATGTTGCTGGAGCGGTTCCCCGACCTGGAGCGAATGGAGATCATCGATCTCGGCGGCACCGTGCGGACCTGGACCCGCGCGCCCAAGCGGCCCGCGCACGTCCACCTGGTCAACTTCGAGCCGCCGGTGGACGAGGTGCCCGACTGGGTCACCGTGGAGATCGGCGACGCCTGCGACCTGCCCGGCCACCTCGCCGGCCGGCGCTTCGACTTGGCCTTCTCCAACTCGGTGATGGAGCACGTCGGCGGGCACGAGATGCGCAGGCGGTTCGCCGACTCGGTACACCGCCTGTCCGACCGTCACTGGGTGCAGGTGCCGTACCTGTACTTCCCGATCGAGCCGCACTGGGTCTTCCCGATGTTCCAGTTCCTGCCGCTGCCGGTGCGGACCGCGCTGGCGGCGCGATGGCCGCTGTCGTGGGGGACGCGTCCGCGCGACCGGGCCGAGGCGCTTCCCATGGTGCTGGAGATCGAACTGCTGAGCCGCACCCAGATGCGGCACTACTTCCCGGACTCCGAACTGCTCGCCGAGCGTTTCGCCGGGCTGACCAAGTCGCTCATCGCCTGCCGTGCCGGTTGACGCCACGGCGGTGCAGGCTCGTCAGGGACCGGTCACCGGCGTCCCGTCGGTGTGGGGGAGGATCTCGACGACACCCGCCGGGTCGCCGGACTTCCCGATCCGGTAGGCGAACGATCCCGCCGTGTCGAAGACGTGCGTGTACGAACCCCCCGGCTTCACCTCGCCCGAGGGTTCGCTGCCGTCGATCAGCCGTACGGAGATGGTCTTCGCGGTCTCGTTGCGCCACGTGATCGTCTCACCGGTGCCCGCGACGAGCTGGTGGGGCACCGGTCCCTTCGGCGTGACGCGCACGGTTCCGCCCGCGGCGATCTGGTCCGACGCGGCCCGGGGAAGCGGGGAGGAGGTCACCTCGCGCACCCGCGCCGGGACGGGCCGCTCCTGGGCGCCGACCGCACATCCGGTCACGGCAAGAAGGCCGCTCATCGCCATCGACATTGTGATCAGCCGTCGTCTCATAGGACGGCACTATCCAGCCGCGAAATGCCGAGCCATCATCCGTAAAGTGCTTATAAGGTAAACAATCCACAAAGTCATGGAAGGAAAAGAAGAATCCGGAATATGCGCATTTATGGCCTCGTGTTCTCGTGGCGGACACGCGAAGTTGGTTGGCGGCGAGCCGGGCCGCGTTGATGATCCCTGTGGTGCCGCGCCGAACACTCCCGCTCCTCGCGTCGGAATGCTCGGGCTCAACCGCGGCTCGGTGTTTCCAGAGGATCGAGGATTCATGTCCAGCGAAATCCATGACCGGAAGTCCCGCATGGGAAGTGTGAGCAGGCGCGCCGTCGCGATGATCACGATGATCGTCGCGGTCTGCGCGTTCGCCCTTCCCGCCTCGGCGCTTCCTCCCTTCTCCGACGGCAAGTTCAACTTCACCATGACGGGCGCGGGGTCGGACACGACCTACTTCGCCATGCAGGACCTGGACAAGCTGTTCAACCAGTCGCCGGGCTGCAACCTGACCGTCCCGCCGGCGACCCCGCAGTGGACCTGTCTCGCCGACACGACCAACACGGTCACCACCGAGAACTACGACCACGAGATGGCGGTCGAGCACTTCCCGCAGGGCTCCTCGGCGGGCCTGCGCATGCTGTGCCAGGAGAACGACGGCCTGACCGGCACGATCTACTACAGCTACGCGCGGTCCTCCTCGGCTCCGGCCAGCGTTCCCAGCGAGTGCAAGAACGCCCAGGACCCGCTGACCTACGTCGGCTGGGCCAAGGACGCCATCGCCGTGCCCAAGTGGAAGGGCGGCGCGTCCGACGCCGTCGCCAACCTGTCGGTGGCCCAGCTCAAGGAGATCTTCCTCGGCACGGGCCCCGGCGGCTGCACCCGCAACTGGAGCGAGTTCGGCGGGGCCAACGCGCCGATCCTCGTCCACGGCATCCAGACCAGCTCCGGCACCTACTCCGCGTGGTCGTCCTTCCTCGGCGGCGACCCGAACACCTGTGTCTCCGCCACCGGAGGCCAGCCCCTGTTCGAGAACAACTGCACCCCGATCAACAACCTCGGCACCGCCGACCGCGGCCGCTCGATCTGGGCCCTGTCGTACGGCAAGTACAGCACCGGTGAGGCGGACTGCAGCCTCAGCGGCACGGCGCTGATCAACGTGGGCGGCGTCGCCCCGTCGGCCACCACCATCCAGGACGGCACCTACCAGTTCAACCGCACCCTGTTCAACGTGATCCGCCGCAACGGCCCGCCCTGGATCGCCGGCTACGTCGGCCCGAACGGCTGGCTGTGCAAGCCCAACGCCCTCCACAGCAAGCCCGCCGGCGACCCCAACCCCGGAATCCAGAACAGCAACGTGGACCGTAACTGGGGCGTGGCCATCGACCAGGCCATCGCCGCCAACGGCTTCGTGAAGATCCGCCCGACCGGCGACAAGTGCGTCACCTTCGACGTCAACTGAGACAGCCGGCTCGCGACACCCCTCCGGGCCAGGCTCTCGCGAGCCTGGCCCGGTTCCGGCGTGTTCCCTGCCCGTGTTCCAAGGAGGACCCCGTGTACGGCTTCATCGTCGGCACCGGACGCTGCGGTTCGACGCTCGTCCACGAGGTGCTGGCCCGGCACCCGGACGTGGGGTTCGTCTCCAACCTCGACGACCGGTACGCCCGTTGTCCCCGCTGGGTGCGCCGGCGCAGCGGCGCGATCTACCGCAGGGTGCCGCCACGGCTGACCGCCAAGGGCCGCCTTCGCTACGCGCCGTCCGAGGCGTACTCCGCGCTCGCCCGCGAGGTGTCCCCCCTGCTCGTCGACCCGTTCCGCGACCTGCTCGCCTCGGACGTCACACCGTGGCTCGCCGCCCGCACGCGGGCCTTCTTCGAGTCCCGCGCCGCCGCCGAGGGCGCTCCCGCCTACCTCCACAAGCTCACCGGCTGGCCGAGGGCGGGGTTCCTCGGCGAGGTCTTCCCGGGGGCGCGGTTCGTCCACGTCGTCAGGGACGGGCGGGCTGTGGCGAACTCGTGGTCGCAGATGCCCTGGTGGCGCGGCCACCTCGGCCCTGATCGCTGGCACTTCGGCCCGCTGCCGGAGCCGTACCGGCGGGAGTGGGACGACGCGGGACGGTCCCATGTCCACCTCGCCGGGATCGCGTGGAAGCACCTGATCGACGCCTACGACCTGGCACGCGAGTCGCTGCCCGCGGGAGTGTGGCTGGAGGTGCGCTACGAGGACGTCGTCGCCGACCCGCGCGGACACCTGGAGATCATCCTGGACTTCCTCGGGCTGTCCTGGACGGCCGGCTTCGAGCGCGGGTTCGCCAGGCACACCTTCGCCGCGGGCCGCACCGACGCCTTCCGCCGGGACCTCACCCCGGACCAGGTCGACCTGCTCGATCGCTCGCTCGCCGCCCACCTCGTACGGTCCGGCTACGCGACCTGAGCGGCCGAGCCAGACGGGCCGGGGCTCTCAGTTGAGCCGGTGCTGGTCGGCGCGGTCGCTCCGCTCGATCACCCGTACGTCGCCCGGGGACACCTCGACGCGCGGGGGGCCGGAGGCCACGCGCATGGCCGAGACGCGGCGGGAGGGGCTCAGGTGGGCGACCGGGCGGCGCTGGCGCAGCAGCTCGCGCAGCACCAGGATGACCACCGCGAGCAGGGCTCCGATCCCTGCGGCCATGGCCGCCGCGCGGGCGGCGAGCGGTCCCTTCCCGACCTCCACCCCCTCTGCGGTCACCGGCGTCATGGACGCCTTGGACTGGGCGAGCCGTGCCTCGGCCTGGCGGAGGTTCTGCTGGACCTGGATGAGGTAGCGGTTCGCCTGGTCGGCCTCGTTCTGGGCCGACATGAACGGCACGAGGTCCCGCGTGAGCCGCGTCAGCTGCTTCTGCCGATCGTCGATCGCCTGGAGGATCTCCGCCTTGTCACGCACCCCGGTCGGCGCCGTGAGCTCCGATCGCAGCCGGGTGATCTCCGCGTAGAGCACCCGGTACTGGTCGGGGGCCAGCCCGTTCTTGTTGATGGCCTTCGTCAGGGCCTTCGCCCGGTCCTGGGCGGCCCGCTTCGCCCCTTCCGTGTCTGATCTGGCCCGTTCGACGTAGGGCCGCATCAGCTCGTCCACCGCGGCGACGGCGGCGGCCTTCGTGATCACCGCGGCCTGCCGGGCGTCCGTCCCGGAGAAGACCACCTGGACCACGGCCCCGCGCTCCTTGCCGTTGTCGAGCCTGGTGGTGGACAGCCCCCCGGCCACCGCGTCCGCGTCCGCGCCCGTCTCGCGCACCACCCTCGCGGTCACGGTGGAAGAGGTGACGAGCGTGCGGAAGGTGGCGATGCTCTGCTCGGAGACGGCGGGGCCCGCCGTGTCCGAGGGAGCGGCCACCTGCAGCTCGACGACGTGCCGGTAGGTGGAGGGCTGGACGACCGTCCAGCTCGCGCCGCCGAGCGCGGCGACGATGGGGATGGCGGCCAGCGGAAGGATGATCCCGCGATACCGTCGCCCGTATTCCGAGAGTTCCATCGTGTCTCCTCGGGAGGGTCGTTGGATGGGCTTGACAAGGGCGTTGTGGAACTGCCTGGTCCAGAGCGCGGCCCCGGCCAGGTTGGCGAGGCCCAGGCCCGTCACGGCCCCCACCGCCCCGCCCAGCAGGCCCCCGGCCACGCCGCAGCCGATGGTGAGCGGTACGAGCGCGAGGCGCACCGCTGGGCTGCGGCGGTTGTCGCCCAGGGCGCGCAGGCCCACGATGGGCCCGGTCATGGCTGCCACGCCGGCGTAGATGAGGGCCGTCGGGAGGAGCACGGCCTGCGCCTGGGCCCACGAGCCGCCGACCAGGGCCTTCCCCAGCCCGTCGGGGAAGACCAGGGTGAGCGCCGCGTAGCAGGCGGCCAGCGCTGTCAGCGCTCCCGACTGCGCGACCACCGTGGCGCGCAGTGTCGCGAGGGAACGTCTCGCCGCGCCCACCGCCTGCGGGATCGCCACCAGGCTGCCGGCCTGGAGCACGACGTTCAGCGGGCCGTACACCACCTCGGCGGCGCGGATCGCGCCCAGCGTGGGGAGCCCGCCGACCCAGCCCACGGCCAGCAGGGCCAGGTTGCGGCCGAAGGCGCGGGCGAGGAACTCGACCGTGTAGGCCGGGAGCAGGTCGCGGTGCCCGCGGATCCAGCCGCCCGCGCCCAGGGGGGAGGGCAGCAGGCGGGCCTGCGCCGATCCCGCGAGCGCCGCGACGGCGGCCGAGGCCGCCCAGGCCGTCACCAGCCCGCCCAGGCCGGGACGGCCCGACAGCAGGACCCAGCCGACGCCCGCGACCTGGCCGCCCGCCCAGATCAGGTCGTTGAGCATGGCCTGCCCGGGGCGGCCCGCGGCGATGAACGCGAACCGCCAGGCGTCCTTGAGCAGCAGCCCGGGAAGGAAGATCGCGAGCGGGACGATCGCCTCGGCCACCGCGTCTCCGTACATCGGCCAGGCGGCGAGCAGCAGGGCGCCGCCCAGCAGCCCGATCACCAGCGAGAGCCCCGTCGACTGCCGGGTGCCCCGGCGGTGCTCCGTCGCGCTGACGTGGCTGAACCGCACCAGCAGGGGCTCGGAGACGACCGTCCGCGAGAAGCCCAGGATGATCATGTAGAACGTGTTGGCCACCGCGAACGCCCCCAGCGCCCAGATGTCCACCTCGCGGGCGACGACCACGGTGAGCGCGATGCTGCTCGCGCTGGCCAGCGCCTGGTCGGCGAGCCCCCATGCCGTCTTCGGGGTGAACGCGAGCCTGCCGCGGCGAATGGTGGCCTCCACGGTTCAGAACGTCGAAGGGATCAGGCGCGCGAGTGCCTCGAACCAGATCAGTGCCGTGGCCATCAGTGCCGGAGTGGTGATCAGGTAGGTGGACGTACGGCGCCACCGGCGGTAGAGCACCAGCGTGCCGCTGAGTACGCCGAAGAACACCGCGCCCCACCCGAGGGTCGGCCACCACGCCGAGGGATCGCGCCCGAGGCCGAGCTCGTCCACCGTGACCCCGCCGTCGTCGTGGGTCTTCAGGGACGCGGCCTGGCCGTCGAGCCTGGCGACCACGGCGAGCCGGCCTCCGGGCCGGTCCCCATCCGAGGTGGTCAGCAGCGTGAGCCGGTTGACGGTCGTCGCCTGCGAGAGGAAGTCCTGCTCACCGGTCCTGGCCCGCATCGTGGTCTCGACCGTGTAGGTGAACCGGCCCTCCTGCGTGGTGACGGCGACCTTGTCTCCCGGCTTGAGCTCCGTGATGCGGGCCAGGGGGGCGCCGTAGAGGTTCCGGTGCCCGGCCAGCACCGCGTTGCCGACCTGGCCGGGCATCGGCGAAGGGCGGTAGTGGCCGACGCCCGACCTCAGCTCGGCGGTGCCGGTGCCCTGGACCACGGCCTCGCGCACGCCGATGCCGGGGATCTCCAGCAGGGCGATCGGCTCGTCGCGCGCCGGGATCGCCGCGAGGTTCTTGTCCCCGGCGACGGGCGCGGCGGCGATCGCCGCCGCGACCTTGAACTTCTCGTTGAGCTGGTCGATCATGACCCGCTGGTTCCGCTCGTAGGTCAGATGGCCGAACAGGGAGCCGTACAGCGAGAAGGCGACCAGCAGCGCGCCCATCACGGTCAGCCCGGTCATCGCGACGCCGCCGAGCCGCCGAATCTCCGGGGGGAGCCCGTCGACCAGAGCGCGCAGGCTGCGGCGCTTGGTGGCGGGTGCCTGCGGGACGAACGGCGCCGCCACGCCGGGCCCCGGTATGCCGTACGCCGAGGGCGCGGTGTGGACCGGCGCGGCGGGATACCCCGCCGGAGGACCGTATCCCGGCGGCATCCCGTGCCCCCCGGGCATCCCGTACCCCGCCGGTGGCCCGTACCCCGGTGGCATTCCGGGGAACGGGGGGACCATGGCGGGCGGGGCGAGCTGTGCCCACTGCCCGGGGGCGACCTGAACCCACGGGGCCGCGCCGTACGGCTGGGGGGCCGGTGGCCGCGCGGGAGCGGAGGCCGATCCAAGGGCCAAAAGGGCGGTGTCGTAGCGCGAGCGCAGGGTGGCGGCCGAGGCCCTGCCCGCGCCGTCGCCGGGCGCGACGGTCAGCTCCAGCTGTCCGAGCAGCACCGACGCCGAACCCGCGAGGACCAGGGCGTTCGCGTGCCCGGTTCCGTCGCCGGTGCCCGAGACGCGGGAGACGATCTCCTCCAGCCTCTGGATGGCCTGGTCCGCCAGTTCCATGGCCCCCGCGTACGGCGCCGGTCCGCCCGTGGTGTCCAGCGGCGTCATGGGCGCGGGTCCGATGCCGGCGGCATGGTCACAGTGGGGGCGGCGTTCACGCCGGGTGCCGTGGTCGTGGCGGGGATGGGGCCCACGCCGGGGGCGGGGCCTGCGGCGGGTCGTGTGGCGGCCGGGAGAGCCGGTCTGGACCGCGCACGCCACAGCAGGTAACCGCGCCACGTGCCTCCCAGCGAGAGGGCGACCGCGCCGAGGATCAGCAGCATGCCGGTCTGGATCACCCACGAGGGCGCCGGGATCGTGCCGCCGCGCACGCTGCCCTCGTCCGCCACCTGCTGGGGGGCCGAGCCGCTGCCGGCGACCGGGCTGAGCTGCGGCTGGGGCTGCGGGCCCGCCGCGGGCGCCCCTCCGGGGTCCTGCGTCCCCGTGGTCGCGGGGCCGCCGACGGGCTGCGTGCCCGTGGAACCGCCGCCACCCGGCGGGGCCGTGGTCCTGCTCGCGCCGCTCCCGGCGTTGGCGGGGGCAGCGAGAGGACGGTGGGTCTTCGTGACCGTGACGGCCGGCGTCGGCTTCGGCGTGGCCTTCCCGTCGAGCAACGCCGCGCCGGTGTCCTCGGGGCCGGGGGTTCCGCTCTCCGAACGGCCGCCCCCGCCGTTGTTCCCGCCCTCGTTCGAGCCGCCGTTCGAGCCGCCGTCGGTGTTCGACCGCGACGTCGTCGGCGTGGGGGTCGGGGAGGGAGTGATGAGCAGCATGTCGGCGACCGCGACGGCCTGGTCGCGGAGCGCCTGGGGAAGCGGCGCGCCTCCGAGTTCCTCGACCCGGGCCTGCGCCTTGTCACTGACCGCGTACCTGACGAACAGCGACAGCGCCTTGCGCTTCTCCAGGGGCAACGGGTTCTGGCCGTTCGCGTCGGCCTTCGGCACCGCGATGTAGTGGACCATCGGCAGGGAGTAGGCCGCCGCGTTCCCCTTGTCGTCGAAGACCGCCGTGTAGGTGCCGTCGTCGTTCTTCCTCATCGACGAGAAGGCGGCGAGGATCGACTCCTTGGTCGGCTTGACGTACGTCCCGGCGGCGTTCGCAAGGGCGGACACCCCCAGCGGGAATCCCCGTTCGGCGAGGGCCCTGACCTCGGTGATGTCCACGTAGCCGAGGGCCGCCCTCTGGTTCCTGAGCGTCTTGGCGTTCGGGTCCGGCTTGCCCGACTGGTCGAGCTTGGTCAGGTCGCCGAACTGCGTCGCGATCTGCCGGGCGGTCTCGGCGCCGCTCTGGGTGCCACGGGTCCCCGCGGCGCCCGCGAGCAGTTCGAGACCGCCCGGATCGCTGTTGGGGAACTCACGCTTGAACAGGTCGGCCGGGATGTTAGCCGCGAGCCACGAGGACAGCACCTGGTTCTGGGCCGACTGGCCGAGGCGGAAGACGCTGACGACGTCGCGGGGAGGCAGTTCGCAGCCGTGGTTGTCCACGCTGAATAGCGACCTTTGCCCCAGCGCGCTCCAGCCGCTGGTGTAGTCGTTGAGGTAGGCGAGCGCACCGCCCCCGGGCGCGGAGGCCTGGCCGAGCATCCATGCCAGGGTGGTGGGGGTCAGGCGCGCCTCGCGGATCGGACGGCCGGCGATCTCGACCTCGTTCGCGACGGCGAGCGCGGTGAGCGAGATGGGCGCGTACGCCACCTCACCCCCCGCCGTGTCACGGTCGTACGGGATCCCGGTGACGGAGAAGTCGGCGCCGCGTTCGAACCCGCTCTGGAAGCCGGATTTGAGCGTGCCGGCTCCCTGCACGGACGTCGTGCGCGAGAAGCTCACGTCGGCGGCCTTCGGCAGGGCGCGGACGTCGGTCAGCCAGGTCTCGAAGGCCGTGACCACGTTGGAGGCACCGCTGCCGTGGATGTGGTCGCCCACGCGCTCGCCGGTGATCGGGTCGAGCGGGGGCGGCGGCTTCTCGGTGGGGAAGTCCGGTGACACCAGCGCGGGAACGGCGGCGGTGACCGGTGCTCCGTCGCCGCCGGCGGCGAAACCGAGGTCCCCGCTCGCGGCCGCGCGGGCGGGTTCCTTGATGCCCTGCGGCGGCGTCGTCTGGGGAAGCAGCGCCGGTGACGGCGTTGTGACGTACTTCAGCGGCTGCTGCCACTCGCACTCGCTCGCGATCACGATGCAGGGTGCGTTCCGCGAGTTGCAGGTGAAGGGGTAGTTCGCCGTCACGCCGCCGCTGGCGTTCTCGTACACCGTGGAGGGCGTCATCGTGCCCTGTTTGACCGTCAAAACGGCCGACCCCGTGCCGTCCGGCTTGGTGGTGCCTGACTGGCGGATCTGGTGGGCGCACCACTGGAAGGGGTGCCAGTCCTTCCAGCCGTAGGCCTCGCCGTCGTACTCCGACCAAGCTCGGACGGGATCGACGCACTGGGTGAGGACGACCGCCGAGTTCGGCGTGAAGCCCTTCCAGCGGACGGTCACCTCCTGCGCGGCGCCGAGCTTCTGGGCGGGAACACCGTCCAGCCTCGCGCCGCCGTCGGCCGACCACACCTCGACCGTGGGGGTCTCCTCCGCGGCGCGGGCCGCGGACTGCACCGAGACAGGGGTGACCGCCAGAACGGCGGAGCTTCCCGTCACGGCGACCGCCAGCAGTGCCCAACGTCTACGTCGCAACACGTCCGCTCTCCTATATCCAGGAACGGGGGCCGTGCGTCAACGCGCGCGGTTCCCCCCGTATAGGGAAGCGTCCGGGACTTCCTCCGGACAATGGCTGCGGACATTCGTCGGGGTGCCGTCCGGCGTCGTTCATCCGGCATTCCGCCGCTGGAAACAACCCCAAAAGGCCGTGGAATGGCGAAGGAAAGGTGTCGGGCACGTGCCCGCGCCCGTTCACGCGCCGTTATCGCACCGGCCATGGGCCTGGCTCGACACTGGCCACGGACCTCGGGAAACGCAGTTGACCGGGGAAACCCGCTCACGCATTCACCACACGCCTACGAGGGGATCGACGTGCAGCCAACTGGCCCCGAGGGGTCGGTCACGAGTGACATGCCCGAGAAGGGGCCGCACGCTCAGGAACCGCGAAAGCTGGAAGCCCGCCTCACCGACGCCGACCGTCTCTACCGGGCCTTCGTGGCGTCCGGCGCCGGGGCCACCCTGGTGCTGATCACCCTCATCGGTGTCTTCCTGCTGATCGGGGCATTACCCGCGCTCAGGACGGCCGGACTGTCGTTCCTCACGACGCAGCCATGGGCACCCGACGGTCAGCCACCGAAGTTCGGCGTCGCCGCGATGATGTTCGGCACCTTCGTCAGCGCGGCGGTGGCGATGGTGATCACCGTGCCGGTCGCGGTGTGCACGTCGCTCTTCATCAACGAGTACGCCCCCCGGTCCCTCCGCAGGGGGCTCACGTCGCTGGTCGACCTGATGGCGGCCATCCCCAGCCTGATCTTCGCCATCTGGGGCCTGTTCCTGCTCGTGCCGCTCCTCCAGCCGATCGAGGACTGGGCCGTCGCGCAGTTCGGCGGGTGGATGCCCCTGATGGAGGCCTCGGCCACGGGAGGGTCCCTGTTCAACGCGGGGCTGATCATCGCGTGCATGGCGATACCGATCACCACCTCGATCATCCGTGAGGTGCTCGCACAGGCGCCGAGGCACGAGTGCGAGGGAGCGCTGGCCCTGGGCGGCACCCGGTGGGGGATGATCACGGCGGTCATCCTGCCGTTCGGCAGGAGCGGCATCGTCGGCGGCTCGATGCTCGGACTCGGCCGCGCGCTCGGGGAGACGCTCGCCGCGACGCTCATCCTCTCGATCGCCTTCGAGATCAAACCCCGCATCCTGGAGAACGGCGGCATCACCGTGGCGAGCGGCATCGCCATCGAGTTCAGGGACGCGCAGGAGCTCGGCCTCAGCGCGCTCATGGCCGCCGGGCTCGCGCTGTTCCTCGTCACCTTCGCCATCAACTTCCTCGCGGCCCTGGTGGCCAACAGGTCACGACCGGGAGCCGGCGCATGACGGCGCCGGAGACCAAGGCACTGCCCAGCACCTCGGGGACCGGGGAACGGCGGCCCGATACGGACGCCGGCGCCGGCCCGCCCCGGAAGGTCCCGCCGAGACGGCGCCCCAGGGCGTGGCGCTGGACGGACATGATGGAGACGGCCGGCTCGCTCGTGGCCGCGTTCTTCCTCACGTGGCTGCTCTTCACGCGGCTGCTGCCGTTCCGCGTCATGCCGGTCGCGTTCGCCGTGGTCTGGTACGCGCTGTTCCTGCCGATCCACTGGCTGGTGACCAAGGACGGCCAGGGCCGGCCGGCGGCGAAGGACCGGCTGGTCACGGTCCTCATCGGCACCGGGGCGATGTTCGCCTTCGCGCCGATCGTGTTCGTGATCGGGTACGTCGGCTACCGGGGCCTCAAGGTGCTGCGCCCGAACTTCTTCACCGAGACCATGCAGATCGTCGGCCCGCTTTCGAAGGCGACCGAGGGAGGCGCCCTCCACTCGATCATCGGCACCCTGGAGCAACTGGCGCTCGCCACGGCCATCGCGGTGCCCCTGGGGGTGCTCACCGCCGTCTACCTCAGCGAGATCCAGGGCCCCCTCGCCCGTCCCGTGCGGCTCGTCGCCGACGCCATGACCGCGTTGCCCTCGATCGTCGCGGGTCTGTTCGTCTACTCCCTGCTGATCAAGCCGCACCTCTGGTTGCAGTCGGGAATCCTCGGCAGTCTCGCGCTGGCGATCCTCATGCTCCCCACGGTGACGATCACGGCGGAACAGGTGCTTCGTGTCGTGCCGGGAAGCCTGCGCGAGGCCGCGCTGGCGCTCGGCGCGCCGTACTGGCGCAGCGTGCTGCTGGTGGTCCTCCCGACCGCGCGGGCGGGTCTCGCAACCGCGGTCATCCTCGGCATGGCGCGCGTGGTCGGCGAGACCGCGCCGGTGCTGATGACCACGGGTGGCACGACGGTGCTGAACACCAATCCGTTCTCCGGCCACCAGGACAACCTGCCGCTGTTCGTGTTCACCCAGATCAGGAGCTCCCAGGAGACCCAGGTCGAGCGGGCCTGGGGCGGCGCGCTGATCCTGCTGGTCGTCGTGCTGCTGCTGTTCGTGCTGGCCCGGATCGCGGGCTCCGCGGGCTCTGGGCGGCGCCGAGCCCGTTTCCCCGGCCGTGGCGGGCAGCGCCGTGGCCGCTGAAGGCGTATCCGATGCGGAGAGGACGGACGTCATGACCGTGCCAGACGTCCAGCACACCCGGCCCATGCCCGAGGCGGACGCCCGCCCCGCCGGCGGCGTCCTTGAGGGAGTGGACGTGAGCTGCTGGTTCGGCTCGCGGAAGGTGCTTGAAGGAGTCGGCATCAAGATGGACGCGGGGGTCGTGACCGCGCTGATCGGCCCATCCGGGTGCGGCAAGTCCACCTTCCTGAGGACCCTGAACCGCATGCACGAGCTGGTGCCGATCGCCACGCTCGCCGGTTCGGTGCTGCTCGACGGCGACGACATCTACGGAGCCGGCCTGCGCCTCACCGAGGTGCGCCGCCGCATCGGCATGGTGTTCCAGAAGCCGAACCCGTTCCCCGCCATGACGATCGCCGACAACGTGGCGGCGGGCCTCAAGCTGACCGGGACCAAGGTGCGCGACCGCGACGAGCTCATCGAGGCCAGCCTGCGCAGGGCGGGCCTGTGGAACGAGGTGCGCAACCGGCTGGACGCCCCCGCGGGCGGCCTGTCGGGCGGCCAGCAGCAGCGGCTCTGCATCGCGAGGTCCCTGGCCGTCAGCCCCGACGTCCTGCTCATGGACGAGCCGTGCTCGGCTCTCGACCCCACGTCGACCAGGCGCATCGAGGAGACCATCCTCGAACTCAAGGACCAGGTCACGATCGTCATCGTCACCCACAACATGCAGCAGGCGCAGCGCGTCTCCCAGCACTGCGCCTTCTTCCTCGCCGCCGAGAACGAGCCGGGGCGCGTCGTCGAGCAGGGCCCCACGGAGCAGATCTTCTCGGATCCCGAGGACCCGAGGACCGCCGACTACGTCAACGGCCGGTTCGGCTGAGCCGCCCGCGAGTTTCTGGAGCACAGGAATGCCAATCCTCCGCCGAGGCGCCCGGCTGCTCGTGGTGCTGACGCTCATGATCCTGCCCGCGTCGCTGGGCGCCGCGCCCGCGTGGGCCGCCTCGCCCGTGAACGGGTCCGGGTCCACCTTCGCCTATGTCGCGATCCAGCAGTGGATGTCCGACGTCGCCCGGTTGCAGGGGCTGAGCGTGAACTTCGCGCCCAAGGGATCGACTCAGGGCCGGCAGGAGTTCGCCACGCGCCAGGCGGACTTCGCCTCCAGTGACGTCTCCTACAACTTCCCCGGGGGGCTCGGCGTCGAGCAGGATCCGCCCTTCAAGTTCACCTACATGCCGCTCGTCGCCGGCGGCACCGCGATCATGGTCAACCTCAAGGACAACGCGGGCAGGCCGATCACCGACCTCCAGCTCTCGGGCGGCCTCCTCGTGAGGCTGTTCACGCAGAACATGTTCTCGTGCGCCAACAAGGGCGCCGAGCAGGAGATCTTCTGGGACGACCAGGCGATCAAGGACGACAACCCCGGCCTCGCGGCGCGGCTCCCGCACGTCCGGGTGCGCCCGGTCGTCCGCGCCGGCGGCTCCGGCACCACGGCGGTGTTCACCGACTACCTGAACCAGATGGACCCCGGCCGGTGGAAGGCCTACATGCAGGGCGTGGGCGGCAACCCCAACGGGTGCTCCACCGAGAAGTCGTCCAAGTGCACCGACCAGGTGTGCGGCCCGACCGACGTGTGGCCGAACCGGCCGGACACCGACCTCGTGGACGGCTCCGACCGCGTCGCGATCCAGGTGAAGAACGGCAACGCGAGCTGGGGCTGGATCGGATACGCGGAGTACGCCTACGCCATCCAGCTCAACGTGCCCGTGGCGAAGATCAAGAACGCCGCGGGTCAGTACACCCTGCCCACGGCGTGCAACCAGGCGATCGCCCTCACCGCCGCCGAGCGCAACGGCGACGGCACGTACAAGCTCGACAACGTGCACACGCACCCGCACCCCAGCGCCTACGCGATCTCCAGCTACAACTACATCATCGTCCCCACCGAGGGGTTCGACGCGGGCAAGGGCGAGACCCTGGCGAGATTCGTCCTCTACTCGATCACCGACGGCCAGAAGAACGTCGACCAGATCGGCTACTCCCCGCTGCCTTCGAACCTGATCCAGCAGGGTTTCGACGTGCTCGGCCAGGTGCCGGGTCATCCCTCGGTCCCCGGAAACCCCGACACGTGGGGCAAGTACTACGAGAACCTGCAACTGCCGGACGGAAAGAAATGCGGCCAGGTGGGCGAGCAGACCGCGAACGATCCCCCTCCGCAGCAGAACAACAACACCGGCACCAACAACCAGAACAATCAGAACAGCGATAACAACCAGCAGAACAATGACAAGAAGGACGACAAGGGTACGGGGAACCCCAGTCCGACGCCGAGCGCGAGCGCGAGCACGAAGGCGCCGGGTCCCAAGGCCGGCAAATCCCCCAAGGCCACCACTGGTCCCAAGGCCACCACAGGACCCAGTGCGGGCAACGGCCCCAAGGCCACCGCTGGACCGGCCGCGTCCGGTTCCGCCACCCCGGGGGCCGCGGCGAGCGGAGGCGAACCCGGGTCCACCACGCCCGACACCGCCGGCGGGGCCACCGGAGGGGGCACGGTGGCCGTCGACCAGAACGGCCTGCCCGTGTCCGAGACGCCCGGGTCGACGGGCAACGGCCTGATCGATCCCACCCTCGCCGCGGGGGCGGCCCGCGAGATCGACACGGTGGCGTCGTCGATCGGCACCCCGTGGACCCTGCTCGGTCTCGCGGTGACGCTGCTGGCCATCGTGTTCGCGCCGATGATCCTCGACGGTGTCCGCCGCCTGATCCGCATGAGCGGTCCCGGTGAGTGACGGACCACGATTTCCGCATCGGCCGTCCCGCTGAGTGACAGAACCCGATTTCCGCATGGCCGTCCCGGCGACTGAGAGAACACGATGAGAGTCCGAACACTGCTCGCGGGCCTGGTGGCCTTCGCTGTGGCCGCCGGCCTGGTGGCCGTGGCCGCCCCGCCCGCCGCGGCCGCCCCGTCCGGCACGATCGCCGAGCCCGCGGCGGACGGGGCCCTCTACACGCGGGCGCCCATCCTGGTGCGCGGAACGCTGAGCGGCGCGGCCCAGATGGTGGTGGCCGTCCAGGACAGGGTCAGCAAGCTCTGGTGGCACGCCGACGGGAGCTGGGGCGACTACGAAGGCCGGCTGGCCGTCCTGGACGGAGGCTCGTGGAGCTTCACCTGGCCGGCCCCCGAGCCCGGTGACTACCTCGTCCAGGCCAAGGCGGTCGCGTCCGACGGGTCCTACGACCCTGCCCTGCCGTACCGGAGGTTCACGGTCGTGGACCTCCCGGCGGATCCGGCGGCACCGGCCGGTGTGATCGCCGAGCCCGTCGCGGGCGCCGTCGTCCCGGTGGGGCAGAAGATGACCATCCGCGGGGCCGGGCAGGCGTCCGGAGGCGTCGTGTGGGCCGGTGTGACGATCCTCGACAGGGCGGCGCACGCCTGGTGGCACGCGGACGGCACCTGGGGCGCCTACGAGCGGCAACCGGTCACGATCGGCGCGGCCGGCGCGAGCAGGGTGGCGTGGTCCTTCGACTGGACCCCGCCGAAGGACGGTGACTACCTGCTGGAGGTGGCGACCCGGGACGGGGGAGGGGTGACCGCCATCTCGCCGTCCGTCGTGTTCGCCGCCGACGGCGCGCCCCCCTCGGTCACGGCCGCCGGGCGGGCCTCCTACCCGGACCAGCGCCCGATCACCTGGACCGGCAGCGCTTCCGACAACCGGGGCGTCGTCTCCGTCAGCGTGGCGATCTACGATCGGGCCGCCAAGCTGTGGGCGCGCGGCGACGGCACCTGGGGCGACTACCAGTCCCTGCCCGCGACGCTGACCGGTCCGGACGGCGGCATGCCGTGGACGGCCTCCCCGGCGGGCCAGTTCGCGTTCAGCCAGGTCGGCTGGACGTTCACCTGGACGCCGCCTCGCCCCGGCGACTACGGCCTTTCGGTGTTCGCCACCGACGCGATCGGCCTGTTCGACACCGCGCACCCGTGGCTGCCCTTCTCGGTCACCGCGCCGGGGCCGGACGCCGAACCGCCTGTGGGAGAGGTGACCGCGCCGCTCCCCGACCAGGGCCTGACCTCGCCCGGCGTCCGCGTGGCCGGTACGGTCACCGACGACGTCGCCGTCGACAAGGTCCGCGTCGGCGTCCAGGACAGGGACACCGGCAGATGGTGGCAGGCGGGCGGCACCTGGGGAGCCTCGCCCGGCTGGGGGGCCGCCACCGTTACCGGGTCCACCTGGTCCTACCAGTGGGGGGCTCCGGCCGCCGGGCACTACGGCGTCACCGTGCGGTTCGTCGACAAGGCGGGCAGGGAGAGCTCGCGCTGGCGAGGGTTCGACTACGACCCCGGCTCCGACGGGAGGTATGTCACCCTGCTCATGTCCCGGTCGCAGTGGAGCGCGGTCGACCGGGCGTGCCGCCCGCTGCGGGGGGCCGTACAGCTCGACGAGGTCGCCCGCGAATTCAGGGCGCGGGGCTTTCCCGCG
The DNA here is from genome assembly GCF_043197795.1 of Sphaerisporangium sp. NPDC049003. NCBI lineage: Bacteria > Bacillati > Actinomycetota > Actinomycetes > Streptosporangiales > Streptosporangiaceae > Sphaerisporangium > Sphaerisporangium sp. NPDC049003. Next base: position 86,659 of record NZ_JBICTU010000002.1, on the reverse strand, counting down.
AGCGGAACCGTCGTCGTGGACCGGACCCTGGACCAGAACAGGCAGTGCCTGGCCGGCTTCGTCGACTACGCCAACTGGGCCGACCTCGCCGCCCTTCGTGACCAGTACGGCTGGACGTTCGTCAGCCACGGCATGGGCTACCGGAACATGACGACGCTGACCCCCGAGCAGCAGCGGGCGGAATCATGCGGATCACTCGCCCCGCTGGCGAGCCGGGGCCACACCCGCGCCTGGGGGCTGTTCGCCTATCCCGACGACAGGCTCACCACGCCGATCCAGCAGGATGTCGTCTCCACGTGCTTCGCCTTCGGCCGCAAGTACGGCACCGGCGTCACCGGCCGGTCCGGCGTCGCCCCGCCGTACTTCCAGAGCACCTGGAGCCTGCCCGCCGGCAGGTGCGACGACCCCTCGCTGCTGTGCGCCCGCTGGGTGCCGAGCGTCACCGGGGCCAACGACTACCGCTATACCTCGCCCGACCAGCTCGCGGAGTTCCTCAGGGGCTACCCCGGCACGTGGCGGGTGCTCCAGGCGTACCGGTTCATGCGGGGCAAGCGGATCGTGGACTCCGGCCAGGGGGAGTCGTGGGACTGCACCGGATCGAGCTGGCGCAGCCACTGGACGGGCGGCGCAGAGGCGTACTGCCTGAACGACTTCCTCACCGCCCTGCGGGCGGCGAGCGGGCAGGCCACGGTCACCGATCCCGCCGCGGTCGCCGGCGCCTGGGGCCGCGACCGGACCGCTCCATGAGAGGACGGCAGGACTCCTATGACCGCTTCTGAGGCGCGGGACCGCGCCGCCGGGCCCGGCGAGGTGACCTACGCGGCCACCCGCCACCCGCGCGCCGTGTGGTGGAGCGCCGGCCTCGGGATGGGCCTGGCGAACGCGGTGCGTCACCGGCTGCGCGGCTACCGCACCCCGCGCCCGTTCGGCGCGGACGAGGTCGGGCGCGGCGTCGCCTACGTCACCGGGGTGGTCGAGCGGTGGGCGCGAGACGGCGATCTCGACTTCACCGGCCGCAGGGTCCTGGAACTGGGCCCCGGGCCGGACCTCGGCACCGGTGCGATCATGCTCGCCCGCGGCGCGGAGTCCTACACCGCGGCCGACCTGTTCCCGCTGGCGTCGGACACCGCCCCCGCGTTCTACGAGGCGCTCGGCGCCTGCCTCGGCCGTCCGGTGGAGCGCGACCGGCTCGACTACCGGGTCACCGCCTTTCCCGGCATGCCCGGCGTCGCCGGGCCGTTCGACCTGGTGGTGAGCAACGCGGCGCTGGAACACTTCGACGACGTCCCGGCGACGTTCGCACGGCTGGCCGAGCTGGTCGCTCCGGGCGGCGTCATGTGCCACCACATCGACGGCATGACGCACATGCGCGGGATCCGGTCGCGTGACCCGCTCAACATGCTGCGCTACCCCGCCCCGCTCTACCGGGCGATGAGCTTCCCCGGCGTCCCCAACCGGCTACGGGCGCGGGACTTCCTCGACGCCGCCGCCGCGACCGGGTGGAACGCCCGGGTGGTGCCCGGACTGGTCGCGCCCACGGCCTACGTGGAGTCGGCGCGCCCGGGCCTCGCGCGCCCGTACCGGACGCGTGACGCCGATGACCTCGCGCTGCTGACCTTCACCCTCCTCGCCAGGCGGCCTGATCAGCGGCCTAATCAGGGGGCGCGGGCGACTGGGCGTCGATCGTCAACTCGGGAGTGACCGTCGGCGCCGCCGGGGGATCGGTGGGCGCCGGCGAGCACTGCTGGCACGGGTCCGGGGTCGGGTCCGCCGTCGGGGTCCTGCTCGGCTTCACGGTCGGCTTGGTGGTCTTCGTCGGCATGGGCGTCGGGGTGGGCGTCGGCCCCGGCTTGGTGGTCTGCTCCGGCTGGGAGTCGCCCGTGCCCGAGGGGCAGGGCTCCGGCTCCGGCGCCTCGGCCGACGGCACCGCGTCCGACGGCACCGTGGTGGCGCAGTCGTTGCCCGGAGCGGTCGTCGGGGTGGGCGTCGGCGTCGTGATCGGCGTCGAGGCGATGGTCGGGCTGGCCTGGGCGGGGCGCTCTGTGCCGCCGACCGGCGGCTGGACGCCGTTCCCCGGCCTGCGCGTGCTCGACTCGTCAGGCGGCGAGGTGTCGTACTGCACGGGGGTGATGCGCTGGTCGGTGGTGATGTGCTCGCGCAGTGGAGGCACGACCATCACGACCGTGGCCGCCACCAGGACGGCCCCACAGGCCGAGGCGGCGGCTCGCCACCAAAAGACACCCCGCAGACCACGTTGGTCGATGCGGGTGCGGATGATCTGCAGTCCTTCTGCGGAGGGCACGACAGAATCCGCCTCCGCGCGCAAGACACGGCGGAGGACCTCGCCGTACTCGTCGGGGGACTCGGTCATGACAATTGCTCCAGTACGGTGCGTAAGGCGGCCATGCCGCGGGCTGTGTGGCTCTTCACCGCACCCTTGCTGATGCCCATGGCGCCGGCGATCTCCGCTTCGGAGAGATCGCCGTAGTACCGCAGCACCAACGCCTCGCGCTGCCTGGTGGGGAGCCCGCGGAGCGCCTCGATGACGGCGGACCGTTCGAGCTCTCCTATGGCTCCGTTCTCCGCGCTCGGCGCGTCGGGGAGGCCCTTGGGGGCGTACTTCTCCACGACGGCACGATGACGGAGCACTGAGCGCGATCGGTTGACGACCGACTGGCGCAGGTAGGCGAGTGCCTTGTCGGTGTCGCGCAGGCGGCGCCACGCCCCATGGAGGGCGACGAACGCGTCCTGCACGACTTCCTCCGCGGTGGCGGTATCGCGCACCAACAGCATGGCGAGACGCACGAGCGACCGATAGTGGGCGCTGTAAAGCGCCGTAACGGCCATGTCGGCGTCCCATCCGACGGGCACCGCCCCCAGCGACCTTTCGGCCACGAGGGTCTCGGTGGTCACATCTGTTGGACGCACGGCCTTCCCAGAGGGTTTACTCTCTGCCGGTTCTTTAGGGGGCATGACCCACTTGTGTCCTCGCCGGTGGCCTCGCCGACACTGACCGCTGTCTGACGCTGAAGTGTCGCACACCAACCCTATCCGCGAGGATCTTTCGACGGGACCTCCTCGGTATTACCGATTGGCAACAGAGGTGACTACCCTTTGGGCGTGACAGACTGCCTGTTCTGCAAGATCGTGGCCAAGGAGATCCCGGCCGCGATCGTCTACGAGACCGACCGCACGGTGGCCTTCCGCGACGTGAACCCGCAGGCCCCGACCCATGTGCTGGTGATCCCCAAGGACCACTACGAGAACGCCGCGGTGCTCGCGGCGGCCGACGACGGGCTCGCCGACGAGGTGCTCAAGACGGCCCACGCGGTCGCCGTCCAGGAAGGGGTGGCCGGCGACGGCTACCGCCTGGTGTTCAACACCGGCCCCCAGGCCGGTCAGACGGTGTTCCACGTGCACGGCCACGTGCTCGGCGGCCGGGCCATGCAGTGGCCTCCGGGCTGAGCCCGGCCCGGATACGATGGGCTTAGCCAGCGGCGCGGTCGGGCCGGATGCCAGGCGACTGCACGGTCATCCTAGCGAGCGCGACAGACAAGTACACCAGGTACACCAGGCCGGGAGGCGAGCAGGCCGCAGGGCCGCCCATGTCCGAGTCACACGATTCCCGCAGCGCGCCGAACGGCGCGCAGACCAGCGAACCGCCGCGCACCAAGGGCCCGTCCCGCACGCAGGCCAAGGTGGTCATCCCCGACCAGTACTCCATGGTGAGCCTTCTCGGCTCCCGTGACGAGCTGCTGCGGGTCATCGAGGCCTCGTTCCGCGCCGACGTCCACGTCCGCGGCAACGAGATCACCATCAGCGGAGGCCCCGAGGAGAGCAGCCTTCTGGTGCGGCTCTTCGAGGAGATGGTGGAGATCGTCCGGTCGGGCGCGCAGCTCACCGGCGACGCGGTGGAGCGGAGCATCGCCATGCTCCGCATGAGCTCCGGCCGCCCCGCCGACGTGCTCTCCCTCGACATCCTGTCGGCGCGGGGGCGCACGATCCGCCCGAAGACGGTCAACCAGAAGCGTTACGTCGACGCGATCGACAAGCACACGATCGTGTTCGGCATCGGCCCCGCAGGCACGGGCAAGACCTATCTGGCGATGGCCAAGGCGGTCAAGGCCCTCCAGAACAAGGACGTCAACCGCATCATCCTGACCCGGCCGGCGGTCGAGGCGGGGGAGCGGCTCGGCTTCCTGCCCGGCACGCTGTACGAGAAGATCGACCCCTATCTGCGCCCGCTCTACGACGCGCTCCACGACATGCTCGACCCCGACTCGATCCCGCGCCTGATGGCTGCGGGCACGATCGAGGTGGCGCCGCTCGCCTACATGCGCGGGCGCACGCTCAACGACGCGTTCATCATCCTCGACGAGGCGCAGAACACCTCGCCCGAGCAGATGAAGATGTTCCTCACGCGCCTGGGCTTCGGGGCCAAGATCGTCGTCACGGGTGACGTCACCCAGATCGACCTTCCCGGCGGCACCGAGAGCGGCCTGAAGGTCGTCCAGGATATCCTGGAGGGCATTCCGGACATCCATTTCAGCAGGCTGACGAGCGCGGACGTCGTGCGGCACAAGCTGGTGAGCGACATCGTCGACGCCTACAGCCGTTACGACCTCGCGACCGCCGAGCCTCATGCCATCAAGGGCGCCAAGCGCCCTCGGGGGAGATAAGAAACACCATGAGTATCGAGGTGGCCAACGAGTCGGGCGTCGAGATCGACGAGTCCTCGCTCGTCAAGCTGGCCGGTCACGTGCTCGGGCGCATGGGCATCCACCCGCTCGCCGAGCTGTCCATCCTGATCGTGGACGAGGCGGCGATGTCGCAGCTCCACGAGCAGTGGATGGGCGAGCCCGGGCCGACGGACGTGCTCGCATTCCCGATGGACGAACTGCGGCCGAGCCCGGGCGGGTCCCGCCAGGAGGGCGACGCCCCGCTCGACCCGGCCCTGCTGGGCGACGTCGTGCTGTGCCCGCAGGTCGCGGCCAAGCAGGCGGCGGAGGCAGGCCATGGCACCCGCGACGAGCTTGAGCTTCTCTGCACCCACGGCATCCTTCACCTCCTCGGCTATGATCACGCCGAGCCCGAGGAGCACGCCGAGATGTTCGGACTCCAGGGCGAGTTGCTCGACGCGTGGCGGGAGGTGCGGCGGGAGCCGTGAGTTCCCCCAGCGGGTGGTTGCTTTCAGCCGCCCTTCTGATCGTCATCGGCGGCCTTCTGGCCAGCGCCGAGACGGCTCTCGCACGCATCTCGCGGGTGCGCGCGGAGGAGTTCGCGCGCAAGGGGCGGCGCGGTGCCCAGCGCCTCCAGGCGATCGTCGCCGACCCGCCCCGCTACCTGAACCTGCTGCTGCTGCTCCGGCTCAGCTGCGAGCTGATCGCCACGGTGATCGCGACGCTGCTGTTCATCGACTGGTTCGGCGACGAGGGCCAGGCGTACGCCGCCGCCGCGGGCGTCATGATCCTGATCAGCTACGTCATCGTCGGGGTCTCGCCGCGCACACTCGGCCGGCAGCACGCCGAGCCGGTCGCGCTGGCGAGCGCCCCGATCGTGTACGGGCTGACGCGCATCTTCGGGCCCCTTCCCAAGCTGCTGATCCTGCTGGGCAACGCGCTCACGCCGGGCAAGGGCTTCCGGGACGGCCCGTTCACCTCCGAGGCGGAGCTGCGCGATCTCGTCGACCTCGCCGAGGAGCGCCGGGTCATCGAGCCCGACGAGCGCCAGATGATCCACTCGGTGTTCGAGCTGGGTGACACCCTGGTCCGCGAGGTGATGGTGCCGCGCACCGACATGGTGTTCATCGAGCGGGGCAAGACCCTCGACCAGGCCCTGTCCCTCGCGCTGCGCAGCGGCTTCTCCCGCATCCCCGTGGTCGGCGAGAACGAGGACGACGTGGTCGGCATCGCCTACCTCAAGGACATCGTCCGCCGGGTCCACGAGTCGACCGCGGGCGGCGACGCCGAGCACGAGAAGGTCGGCTCGCTGATGCGCCCGGCCACCTACGTGCCCGAGAGCAAGCCGATCGACGAGCTCATGCGCGAGATGCAGGCGCGGCAGATCCACCTGGCCATCGTGATCGACGAGTACGGCGGCACGGCCGGCCTGGTCACCATCGAGGACGTCCTTGAGGAGATCGTCGGGGAGATCGCCGACGAGTACGACCAGGAGGCGCCGCGCGTCGAGTGGCTCGGCGACGGGAGCGCCCGGGTGACCGCTCGGCTTTCCGTGGACGAGCTGGGAGAGCTGTTCGACATCGAGCTGGAGGTCGACGACGTCGACACGGTCGGCGGCCTGCTGGCCCACGCCCTCGGCCGGGTCCCCATAGCCGGTTCCCGGGCCACCGTCGACGGCCTGAGCCTGACCGCCGAGAGCACCGCCGGCCGCCGCAACCGCATCAGCACGGTCGTCGTGCACCGCGTGGCCCCCGCCGAGGACGTCGCCGTGCACGCCTCCGCCGAACGCGACTGACTCACCCCGCCCGAAATCCCGTTGCCGGGCCGCCCGCCTTCCGCCCGGCCACCCCTACCCTTTCCCCGTTTACGGGTCGGGGTATGTAACGACATATAGACTCACATGTCGTGGTTCTTTTCCGGGTGCTCGGCACTTTCGAGGTCCTAGGCGATTCTGGGCCGGTCGAGCTCGGGGGTCCCCGGCCACGATCGGTGCTCGCCCGGCTGCTCGTCGCCCGCCGTCAGGTGGTGCCCGTCGAGAGGATCATCGACGATCTGTGGCGGGACCAGCCACCGCCGAGCGCGCTCGCCTCCATCCAGGCGTACGTCTCCAACCTGCGCCGGGCACTGGAACCGGGCCGGAGCACCCGCAGCCCCGCACGGCTCCTCGTCACCGTCCCGCCCGGTTACGTGTTGCGCGCCGAGGACGTGGACGCGTGGCGGTTCGAGGCGCGGGCACGGCAGGGCATCGAGCTGCTCCGCTCCGGGGACGCGCAGGCCGCCTCGCGCGTACTCGACGAGGCGGTGAGGCTCGGGCAGGGATCCGCCTACCCGGAGTTCTCCTCCGCCGAATGGGCGATGACCGAGATCTCCAGGCTTGAGGAGCTGCACGCGTTCGCGGTGGAGCAGCGGGCCGCGTCTCTGATCACCCTCGGCGATGCGGCGCAGGTCGTCCCTGACCTGCAGGGATACGTGGGCGCCCACCCTTTGCGCGAGGAGGGCTGGCGGCTGCTCGCGCTGGCCCTCTACCACGTGGGCAGGCAGGGCGACGCGCTCGCCACTCTGCGCCAGGCCAGGCGGACGCTCGCCGAGGAACTGGGCGTCGACCCGGGTCCCGCCCTCCAGCGGATGGAGGCCGATGTCCTCGCCCAGTCCCCCCGACTGGACGTCCCGACCCCGCCCCCGATCTCGCGACCGGTGCCGATCATTGTTTCCGGCGACCCGCATGGTTCACCGGCCTCGCCGGTGACGGCGGCGGATGATCCGCCCGCGCACAGGCCGGACGCCGAGCCCGTCACCGACGTGGACGCCGGCCATGCCCACGGAGCGGAAGCCGGCCATGCCCACGGAGCGGAAGCCGACCGCCTTCATGGCAGGGAGGACCGACGTCTCTATGACATGCGAGCCGACCGTCTCTATGGCAGAGAGGCCGAGATGGCGGCCCTGCTCCGCGCGGCGGAGGAGGCCAGGTCGGGACGCGTGCGGCCGGCCGTGGTCATCGGCGAGGCGGGCATGGGGAAGAGCGCTCTGGCCGACGGCCTCGCGCGGGAACTGCTCGACGCCGACTGGCAGGTAGCCGTCGGCCGGTGTCCGGAGACCGACGGGGCGCCCCCGGGCTGGGCGTGGACCGAGATCCTGCGCGGCCTGATGGAACGGTTCCCCGCCGAGGCGGCGCTCGCCACCGCGCTCGGGCCTCTCGCGGACGAGGGCGGTGTCCAGGTCCCCGGCGCTTCGGGCGAAGGAGGGGGCGAGAGCATCTCTCGCGGAGCGTCCGACGACCGTCCAGCGGGCCGTGGTGGGGCCGTGAGCGCCGGCGAAGGGGTGGTCGCTGGAGGGGGGTCCGTAGGCACTAGTGCCGGAGGAGCGCCCGGCGGCTGGTCGGCGCCTGCCGCGCCGGGGATCCCCGGGGGAGCGGCCGATGCCGGTGGGGCGATGGTCCGCGGGGGAGTGACGGTCAACTCCAAGGGTTTTGAGAGGAATGTTTCGAGTGGGCGGTTCAGGGCGCGGCGGGCGCTCGCCGCGTACCTGCGCCACGTCGCGCGTGCCGCGCCGCTGCTGATCGTCCTGGACGATCTGCACCGGGCGGACGATGAGACCCTCGCCGTCCTCACCCACCTTGTAACCGATCTTCGCGGTGACCGCGTGCTGCTCGTGCTGACCTACCGGGAAGAGGAGGGCGCGGCGCGGCTCACCGAGACCGCCGCCGCACTCGCGGCCCGCGAACCGGTCCGCGTCGCCCTCCACGGGCTGGACGGGGCCGCCACCGGGGATCTGCTGCGCTCGTTATCCGGTGGCGAGGTGTCGGCGGGCGCGGTCGCCGCCGTCGCCGACCGTACGGGGGGCAACCCCTTCTTCGTCCGCGAGACCGCACGCCTGATCGCGTCCGAGGGGGAACGCGCGGCGGTCTCGGTGGTCCCCGCCGGGGTCAGGGACGTGCTGCGGAGGCGCTTCGTGCGGCTGCCCGTCCCCGCGCAGACCGTGATGCGGGAGGCGGCGGTGATCGGCAGGGACATCGACGTGGACGTCCTGGCCGAGGTGAACGGAGGGGGTGAGGAGGCGGTGGTCGACGCCCTGGAGGCGGCGTTGATGGCCGGCCTGCTCGTGGAACCCGAGCCAGGACGCCTCCGGTTCGCCCACGCCCTGGTCCGAGATACCTTCTACGACGATATTTCGGGACTACGGCGTACGCGTACGCACGCCCGCGTCGCCGCCGCGCTCGAAGCGCTCAGGAGCGACGAGGTCGCGGCCCTGGCCCACCACTTCGCCGCGGGCGGGGAACGGGTCAAGGCCGCGCACTATGCCGTCCTCGCCGCCGAGCGGGCGGAGCGCAGGTTCGCGTACTCGGAGGCCGCGGCGCTCTGGGACAGGGCCCTCCACCTCGGAGACGGCGAGGACCTCGAACTGCTCATGCGGCGAGTGCGCGCGCTGGCGCTGGCCAACGAGCTGTCGGCCGCGCGCGAGCACCGCGAGCAGGCGGTGCGGCTGGCGCTGCCGCTGGGCGATCCGGAGCTGACCGCACGGGTCATCGTGGCCTTCGACGTGCCCGCCTTGTGGAGCATCCGCGAGTACGGGGTGGTGTCCCACGAGATCGTCCAGGTCGTTGAGCACACGCTGGCCGAGCTGGGCCCGGGGGACGGCCACGCCAGGTGTGCGCTGCTCTGCTCCCTCGCCACCGAGCTGGGCGGTGAGGCGACCACGCGCGGCGAGCAGGCCGCGGGAGAGGCGCTCGCCATGGCCAGGCGGCTCTGTGATCCGGGATTGCTGGCCAAGGCGCTGAACGCGCGCTACTTCCACACCTTCCGCGGCGACGGCCTCGCGGAGCGACGCGAGATCGGGACCGAACTGCTCGAACTCGCGCAGGCGCACGGCATGGCCGTGGCGGAGGTGCTGGCGCGTCTCATCCTCATGCAGCAGGCCATCGCGTCCTACGACTGGGTGAGGGCCGACGAGGAGGCGAGCGCCGTGGAACGGCTGGCGGCGCGGTACGACCTGCCGATGCAGGCGTCCCTCGCCGGCTTCTACCGGGCATTCCGGTACGCGATCGCGGAGGACTACGGCAAGGCCGAGGAGCTCTACCGGGAGGCGGCGCGGGCGCACAGCAAGGCAGGCGCCTGGCGTTTCGAGATCGGGCTGTCCTTCATGGCGCGCTACTGCCTGCACCTGCTCGACGACACCGTGGGCGAGCTGGCGGCCGAGGCGGATCTGATCGCCGGCCACTGGGAGATGGCACGGGAGCCCCACGCGCTCGCCCTGGTACGGGCCGGGCGGCCGGATGAGGCCGACGCCGTGCTCGGCGACGATCTCTCCCGTGTCAGGCCCGACTTCTTCGGGCGGTTCTTCGTCGTGGTGCGCGGGCTGCTCGGCGTGGCGATCGACGACCGGCGGCGGGTGCTGTGGGCCCGCGAGGCGCTGCTGCCTTACGCGAGGCGGCCGGTCACCGACGGGTCGGCCGTGATCTCGTTGTGGCCGGTGGCCCAGGTGCTCGGCGATATCGATCTCTACCTCGGCAGGCCCGAGGAGGCGCGGGAGCACTATCGGGCGGCGCTGGAGATCTCCACCGCCGTCGGTGCCCCCGCCTGGGTGAGGGCCGCCCGCGAGGGACTCGCCCGCTGCGCCGCCCGCGGCTGACAGCCCGCCCGGATTGGGTGGGTGTCCGGCCGCGGGCGTGCGCCGGGGCGGATCAGGGGCTCGCGGGGAGTGTGCGGGGGCGTTCGGTGCCGTCCTGGTGGCCGAGGATGGTCCATTCGGTGACTTCGACGCGGTACATCCGCTCGGGTGCCTCGCCGCGCTTCAGCCGTACGGGGTCGGTGGTGTCGGCGAGGACGGGCCAGCGGGTGAGGTGACCCGCAAGCTCTGTGGCGGCGGCGCGACCCGCCAACTCCCGCGCGGTGCCCGTGAAGGTGACCGTGAACTCGCGCGGCCCGGGTCCGGCCGGGGGAGGGGTGACGATCGAGCCGGCGACACGGCTGTCGAGCCGCAGGTCGCCGGGAAGCAGCCGCTCGGGGCGGGCCAGGAAGTGCAGCCGGTCGGGTGAGAAGGTCGCGCGGTACCACACGTCGCACAGGACGGGGGCGCCGTCGGGACGCAGGATCGCGAGCTGGAGGAGCCCGCCGCGCAGGACATGCTCGACCAGGCGCCGGCGTTCCGGGCCGCGGGGCAGGTCATGGCCGACGGGGTACCGGTGGTGGCCGTGGTCCGGCAGGTCGGGGTGGACGGACTGGACAAGCTGGACGGGGTGGACGGAATGAACGGGGTGGACGTGGTGGACGGGGTCCGGCAGGCCGTGGTGGGGGGAGACGGCGGGGTGTGAGCGATTTGGGACGTCGTCGTCGGAGTCGATGGTCACCTGGCGAGCATGCTGGCAGGCGGTTGGAGGGCTCTAGGGGGCGATCGCCGGTATACGCGTCAAGCCGGATTCGAATGACTTGCAAGTGCGAGGATTTCCCTCCAGGCGCCGATGGCTTGGGGCGCCGGTGAGGGGAGGGCCGGTGTGCCGGGGAGGAGTTCACCCGAGTGCGCCGCCGGTCGCCGCGACCGTGGCAAGCGACCTTTAAGCGTCTTGCAAGTGGGTCGTGGAAGGTTGTCCCCAGGCGCTCACCGGCTCGGGGCGCCGGCAAGGGGGAGGGCCGGTGTACCGGGGAGGGGTTCACGGCGCACCGGCAGAGCTGGGGGGGACGCGTGGCGGCCCTGGCCGGGAGACCGGCCGGGTCCGACACGCCCAAAAGGGTGCCTCACCTGCGCTGGGCGGGTGAGGCACCCTTTGGGCTTGATGGGGCCGACCGGTCCGACGCGCCCTGGTGTTGCCGGGTGCGGTTTGACGGGTGCTGGCCTGACCGAGTCTGGTCTGGTTGGGCGTCGGTCTGGTGGGGTTGGGCCGACTGGTTCTGGGGGGGTCGGATCTTGGTCTGGTCTGTTCGTGGCTGGCCCGTTCTGGCCTGGTCGGGCCGGCAGGTTCCGCGCTGAGTTGTGCCTGCGCATGGGGGACGTCGGGCTCCCCCCTGGAGCAGGGCCATGCCCAGGCGCTGCATCATCAGCCGATGCGCCTGGTAGAGATCGCGACGAGTCTGCATGCCACCTCACCCTTGCCTGGCGGGTCATCGCGGACAGCATAGAAGCGCCTGTGCGGGGACGGGCATCGTGCCGGTGAAGTGGGGGTTCACGCCCGGACACGGCCGGAAGACGGGCTTCGAGCCTTTCTGTACGGCCCGATGAGGGCTGGGCTAGTCTGCGATTCAACGGTTGATCACGTGCTGTCAGGGCGGGACGGGGGCGGGAGTGAGCGGGCAACTGGGCATAGAAGCGCTGCTGAACAGGCAAAGTTCGGTGACCTCCCCCTCTGCCGATCCGGACACCACCGAAGTCCCCGACCCGAACGTGCCGGACCCGAACGTGCCGGACCCGAACGTGCCGGACCCGAACGTGCCGGACCCGAACGTGCCGGACCCGAACGTCCCTGACCCCAGCGTGCCGGACGTTCCCGATCCGAACGTCCCAGGCATCCCCGATCCGAACGTTCCCGGCATCCCTGATCCGAACGTTCCCGAGGTGAACCCGGTGAGAGGGCGCATGATCGGGCTCGCCATCGCGGGCATCGCCTCCCGGCCCCGGCAGCCTGTCGGGGGCGGGGGACAAGTGGGACGAGATCGCCAAGGGAATCGAAGGCCTGGGGACGGACCTCAAGAAGCACGTCGGCGACGTGCCTCCCAGGGACTGGACGGCCCAGGACGGGGAGGCGTTCAAGGGCGCGGCCGAGATCATGCTCAAGAACATCCTCGTTCCGGCGCCGGTGCGGCGGGATGTGGGACGGCGAACTCGACGCCGCTGTACGGCGGGTGAACCGTGAACCTTCGCGGACACCGCGCCCGCCGCGTCCGCACGGTGGCTCGTCAGGGATGCCGGTCGGCGTGCCTGGCGATGAGGTGGTCACGTCTCTGCTGGAAGAAGGCGATGTCGCTCTCCACCGCCTCCCGGGTGAACAGCTCGGGCTCGTCGCGCAGGGCCGTCTCGCCCATCTCCGACCAGAACGCCGTGGCGGGCACCTCTGCGGCGCCCTCGGGGAGGAACTTGGCCACCTCGGCGGCGGCGTCCCTGGCGCACTCCCACCCGACCACGACGCTCTCGGACAGCGCGGCGTCCCCGGGGTCCTCGCGGTGGCGCAGGTCGTCGCGCATGGCCCGCTGGGCGTACCCCGCGCCGGCCACCCGCCACTGTCCGGCGTCGATCAGCTCCGAGGGCCCCTCCCCGAACCGCAGGCGTTCACGCCTGGCCTGGAACTCGCTCTCGAAGGGCACGAAGACGTCGAAGGCGAGCCGCAGGCCGATGTCGCGCCCGTCGAAGCGCAGCTTCCAGGCGCCCGCCACCTCGGTCAGCTTCGTGTGGGCCGCGTAGTCGCGTACCGGCTCCAGGGCGTCGCCCCGCTCGGTGGCCACGGCCGTGAGGTCGACGAACAGGTAGGCCTCCGTGAGCGTCCTCGCGTGAAGCGATGCCATGGCCTCCCCCTTCGCCGGCCGTTCCCGGTGCCCTTCGACGATATCGGCCGGGTCCCGCTCCGGATGTACGGGGTCCATGCCCGTCCTCCCGGCACCGCCGTGCCGTGCCCCACGCAGTCGAGAGGCCCGGTGCCGGTCAGGTCGACCGACTTGGCGACCCGCACCTGCGGATGGCGCGTGTCCACCCCGCTGTCGATCAGGCCACGGTCACGCCCTCGCCCCGCGTGAGGGGCCGAGCAGCCTAGCCAACTGGGCTTTACGGTTCTTTTCGATCTGTCAGTTCGCGGGGAGATTGCGCCTTTTGTTGATCGGGAAGAATTCCCGCAGGCGGGAACCGGGGATTCCCGTCCGGCGGGAGTTCGGGGGAGCACGATGCGCATCACCGGTGTGGTCCTTGCCTTCGCCCTGCTCACCGGTATGACGGCGTCCTGCGGCCTGGGCGAGGGCGTCTTCGGCGGGTCCGCCGGCAAGCAGGAGCTGTCGCGGGCGCGCAAGGCCCTGGCGGAGGTCGAGGACCCGTCGGTGGACTTCACCGAGCGGGCCGAGGCCGCCTGGCAGCCGCCGTTCGTCCCGGCGAAGCGGGAGTGCGGCAGGCTCTTCGAGCTCGCCGAGGGCAAGGCGTCCGACCTCGCGTCCGCGACGACGGCGGAGTCCACGAGCTTCCGGGGCAACCGCCTGGGCGAGACGGCCGGGGTCGTGCTCGCCGCCTACGCCCCGTCCGGGGCCCGCCAGGCTCTCCGTACGGTCGCGGACCTGATGCGCGACTGCCCCGTGGCCGCGGTGAAGAGCGCGGGCGGGGGCGACCGCCTGGTGGGCTCCCCGCTGCCCGTGGGCGACATCGGGGACGGGGTCGAGGCGCGGAGGTTCAAGGGCAGGGTCGGCGGCTACCCGTACGAGATGCATCTGGTCGTGGTGCGCTCGGGCGACATGGTGATCTCGCTCGTCCACACGGGCCTGGCCAAGCTCGACCCCGGACGGACCCAGAGGCTGGCCACCGTCCTCGCCGCCAAGGTCCACGAGGCCGCCCAGTAGCCTGTGCCCGTGACTGAGACCATCCTCGACCCTGAGGACAGCAAGATCATTACCCTGGCCCGTGCGGCCCGCGCGCGCAACGGGACCGCCGAGGGCGGCGCGGTGCGCGACGAGACCGGACGCACCTACACCGCGACCAACGTCGATTTGCCCTCGCTGAAACTGTCGGCCGTGCAGGTCGCGGTCGCGATGGCCGTGTCCAGCGGGGCCGTCTCGCTGGAGGCCGCGGCCCTCGTCGGCGACGTCGAGGAGCCCGCCGAGCGGGACCTCGCGGTGGTCCGCGACCTCGGCGACGCCGTCGTCTTCCTGGCCGCTCCGGACGGCAGCGTGAAGGGGCGGTACATCTGATCGGCGACAATGGGTGGCGTGAGTTCTTCAGCCGCTGAGTTCCGTGCCGGATTCGCCTGCTTCGTCGGCAGGCCCAACGTCGGCAAGTCGACGCTGATGAACGCGCTGGTCGGCGCCAAGGTGGCGATCACCTCGTCCAAGCCACAGACGACCCGTCGCGCCATCCGCGGCATCGTCAACAGGCAGGCCGCCCAGCTCGTCATCGTCGACACGCCCGGCCTCCACCGGCCGCGCACCCTGCTCGGCGAGCGTCTGGACAGCCTGGTGCTGTCCACCTTGACCGAGGTCGACGTCATCGGCTTCTGCGTCCCCGCCAACGAGCCGATCGGCAAGGGCGACCGTTTCATCGCCGAGAAGCTCGCGGCGGTCAAGAAGACCCCGGTGGTCGCCGTGGTCACCAAGTGCGACCTCGCGACCCGCGAGCAGATCGCCGCCCAGTTGCTGGCCGTGTCGCAGCTCGCGGAGTTCGCCGAGATCATCCCTGTCTCGGCGGAGTCGGGGGAGCAGCTCGACGTCCTCGCCGACCAGCTGGTCGAGCGCCTCCCCGAGTCCCCTCCGCTGTACGCCGGGGGAGAGCTCACCGACGAGCCCGAGCAGGTGCTGGTCGCCGAGCTGATCCGCGAGGCGGTCCTCGAAGGCGTGCGGGACGAGCTTCCGCACTCCATCGCCGTGGTGGTCGAGGAGATGACCCCCCGGGAGGGCCGCGACGACCTCCTCGACGTGTACGCCCAGATGTTCGTCGAGCGCCCCTCGCAGAAGGCCATCGTGATCGGGCCGAAGGGCGCGCGGCTCAAGGACGTCGGCAGCCGCGCCCGCAAGCAGATCGAGGCCCTGCTGGGCACCCACATCTACCTCGACCTGCGCATCAAGGTAGCCAAGGACTGGCAGCGCGACCCGAAGCAGCTTCGCCGTCTCGGCTTCTACGACTGATCACGGCGTCACCGCCGTACCTGGGCCTCCCCCCAGGTCAGGCGCCGGCGCAGGGTCGCGGCGTCGGGGGCGAGGGCCGAGATCAGCGTGCCCGGCCCCGCCAGGGGCAGCACGGCGCAGCCCTCCGCCAGCACCGCCTCGGCCGCGCCCGGCTTCTCCGAGGACGGAACGGGCTTCACCGAAGCCCGGTCCGGCTTCTCCGGGGCCGCGCTCGGTTTCTCCGAGGCCGGGGACGTGCCCGGCCTCTCTGAGGCCGGGTCCGGCGCGGGTTCCCCCGCGAAGGAGCCGGTGAGCAGGACGCTGCCGACACACCGTGCGTCGCCGTACACCGCCGGGCTGCCGTCAACGGACGGGTCGCCCACGAGGAACTCCTGGCGCAGCAGGGGCACCCCGCCGATCGTCGCGTCGAAGCGCGCATGGCAGGTGCCCGGCCGCTCGCCGTGGCGGCCGAAGACGATCTCCTCACGCCAGTGCACGGACGCGCCCTCCTCCAGCGTCAGCCGGACGATCACGCGGTGGGCGCACCCGGCCGCGAGGACGGTCGGCTCGGGCACGTACCGCAGCGTGGCGCCCGCGCCCACCCGCGCCTCGACGACCGACACCGACTCGCCAGGACCGGGCAGCACCAGCGTGCTCGCGACCGAGGCGATCTCCAGTGAGGTGCCCGGGGCCACGTCGATGTGGAGCGCGAGATGGTCGCCACCGAGCGGTCCCGCCGCGGTCGCCACCAGATGGACCGTGCGGGGCCCGGTCTGGCGCAACGTCAGCGGCGGGTCCGACCTGAGCGTGCCCAGCACGGTACGGCCGCCCGCCCGCTCGGTCGCGACGGCCGCCCGCGCGTCGAACGACCTCCTGTTCCGCTCGGTCGCGACGGCCGCCCGCGCGTCGGGCGACCTCCTGTTCGGCGAGGGGTCACCCGTACCGGTCGTGGTGCTCATCTTTCGTACGCGGCTCGCCGGCTTCAGGCGTTGCTCGTCGGGACGGCGGGGCCGTGCGGGTGCTCCCGCGCGTGGGCGAAGGACTCGACCACGCCGTGCACCCACTCGGCGACCGCGTACACCTCCGGCACCTCCCTGATCGAGGTGAACAGGACCGGCTTGCCGTCGCGTACGGCCGCCGCGTCCCTGGACATCACGGTCAGATCGGCTCCCACATGCTTCGCCAGGTCGGTCTTGTTGATGATCAGCAGGTCGGCGGTGGTGACGCCGGGGCCTCCCTTGCGCGGCACCTTGTCGCCGCCGGACACGTCCAGCACGAAGATCTGCTGGTCGGCGAGCCCCCTGCTGAAGGTCGCGGTCAGGTTGTCCCCGCCACTCTCCACGATCACGAGGTCCAGCGGGCCGAAGCGTTCCTCCAGGGTCTCGACCGCGTCGAGGTTGGCCGCGATGTCGTCGCGGATGGCGGTGTGCGGGCAGCAGCCGGTCTGCACGGCGACGATGCGCTCGGGGTCGAGCACCCCGGCCCTGCGCAGGAAGTCGGCGTCCTCGGTGGTGTAGATGTCGTTGGTGACCACGCCCAGGCGGAGTATCGGGCCGAGCGTGCGGCACAGAGCGGCGACCAGCGCGGTCTTGCCACTCCCGACGGGGCCGCCGACGCCGAGGCGCAGCGCCCGTCCATGCGGGTCGGGAGAGTGGTGACGGTCGTCGTGGTTAGCTGACAAAGAGCCGTACCTCCGTGCGTAGGTGCTGTTCAGCCAGCAGATCGAGTGCGGGAGCGGCATGCGCGGGAAGGTCCTCCCACGCGGTGCGGGCGCGAGCCGTGCGCGCCACGCCTTCCAAGTCGGGCACGAGACCGGCGAGCACGCGATGCACGACGACGGGGTCGAGCCCGAGGAGCCGGACCGCCGCGGTGGCCGATCCGGTGATCGAGGTGTACGCGGTGGCGAGCGCCGCGTCGTGGGGTGCGCATCCCGCCGCGGCCGCCACCGCGCCGAGGGCGATCGGGTGGTGCGCGCCTTCCGGCACGGCTCGCGCCATGGCGTCCAGCGCCGTGGACGGCCAGATCCGGCGGCCCGTCCTCAGCAGGAGCCTGCCCTGCGTGCGGCTCGCGCCGCGCTGCGCCGGTGAGGCCGTACGGGCGTCGGCCTCGGCGTCCAGTTCGCGCCACGCGCGCGTCCCGTCCTCGCCCGAGGCGCACAGCTCGCAGGCGGCGGCGGCGAGCGCGGCGGCGACCAGGCCGGTCGTGGCGAGCCGGCCACGGAGGAACCGCGCCAGGTCCTCCGGGCCGGTGATCGCCCCGATCCGCACCGCCTCCTCGGCTCCTCCCGAGTGGCCGTGGCCACCGGCGGGGAGCCGGGAGTCGGCGAGTAACAGCAGCGCCGCGTTCATGTCAGAACAGGAAGTAGCGCTGGGCCATGGGAAGTTCCTCGGCCGGGGCGGGCTCTATCAGCTCGCCCTCCACGCGGACCGCGAACGTGTCGGGGTCCACCTCGATCGCCGGGAGCGCGTCGTTGAGCGGCATGGACTCCTTCCCGCGCCGCCGCACGTCGGAGACCGGCACCAGGCGGCGGGCCACCCGCAGCCGGTCGGCCAGGCCGTCCTCGATGGCGAGCGGCGCGACGAAGTGCAGCGACGTGGCCGCCGCGGTGACCGGCGCCGCGCCGAACATCGGCCGGGGCATCACGGGCTGCGGCGTCGGGATGGAGGCGTTGGCGTCGCCCATCTGCGCGTAGGCGATGACGCCGCCCTTCACCACGAGCTGCGGCTTCACTCCGAAGAACGCCGGCTCCCACAGCACGAGGTCGGCCAGCTTGCCGACCTGCACCGAGCCGACGTGCTCGTCCAGCCCGTGGGCGACGGCCGGGCAGATCGTATATTTCGCGACGTAGCGCTGGGCGCGGAGATTGTCGGCCCGGCCGTCCCCGGGCAGGGCGCCCCTGCGCCTCTTCATCACATGGGCGGTCTGCCAGGTCCTGATGACGGTCTCGCCCACCCGGCCCATCGCCTGGGAGTCGGATCCGATCATCGAGATCGCGCCGATGTCGTGCAGCACGTCCTCGGCGGCCATCGTCGAGGGGCGGATACGCGACTCGGCGAAGGCCAGGTCCTCCGGCACCGCCGGGTTGAGGTGGTGGCAGACCATCAGCATGTCGAGGTGCTCGTCGAGCGTGTTGATCGTGTGCGGGCGCGTCGGGTTGGTCGAGGACGGCAGCACGTTTGCGTAGGCCGCGACGCGGATGATGTCCGGCGCGTGCCCGCCCCCCGCCCCCTCGGTGTGATAGGCGTGGATCATCCGGTCGCCGATGGCCTGGAGTGTCGACTCGACGAACCCGGCCTCGTTGAGGGTGTCGGTGTGGATGGCCACCTGCACGCCCGTGGCGTCGGCCACGCGCAGGCACGCGTCGATGGCGGCGGGCGTCGTGCCCCAGTCCTCGTGGAGCTTGAAGCCCGAGGCCCCGGCGCGCAGCTGCTCGGTCAGCCCCTCGGCGCTGACGGTGTTGCCCTTGCCCAGCAGCGCGACGTTGACGGGCATGCCGTCCATCGACTCCAGCATGCGCGCCAGATACCATGTGCCCGTGACGGTGGTGGCCTTGGTGCCCTCGGCCGGTCCGGTGCCGCCGCCGATGATCGTGGTGACGCCCGCCGCCAGCGCCTCGTCCACGATCTGCGGGCAGATCAGGTGGACGTGCGAGTCGATCGCCCCTGCGGTGAGGATCTTGCCGTTGCCCGCCAGGATCTCGGTGGAGGGGCCGATCACCAGGTCGGGGTGGACGCCGTCCATCGTGTCGGGGTTGCCGGCCTTGCCGATGGCGGTGATCCGCCCGTCCCTGACCCCGATGTCGGCCTTCACCACGCCCCAGTGGTCGAGGACGACCGCGCCGGTGATCACCAGGTCGGGGGCGCCCTCGGCGCGGGTGGTCCTGGCCTGCCCCATGGACTCGCGGATCACCTTGCCGCCGCCGAAGACGACCTCGTCGCCCGCGCCCGGCCCCCTGCTCAGATCGTCGGTGACCTCGATGAACAGGTCGGTGTCCGCGAGCCGGACGCGGTCGCCGGTCGTCGGGCCGTACAGCATGGCGTACCGGGAACGGCCGATCGTCGGCTCAGTCATGCGAACCCCCGTCAGGTGCGCGTGTGTCGAGGGGCCCGGCCCATTCGAGGCGCAGGCCGGGGACGATCCGGCGTCCGGCGATCGGCACGAGCGCCACGTCGCGCTCGATGCCGGGCTCGAACCTGATGGCGGTGCCGGCGGGCACGTCGAGCCGCCTGCCCCACGCGGCGTCCCTGTCGAAGGACAACCCCGGGTTGGCGGCGGCGAAGTGGTAGTGCGATCCGACCTGGATCGGCCGGTCGGCGGTGTTGACCACGCGGAGGGTCACGCGCTCGCGGCCCGGGTTCAGCGGGATGGGATCCTCGCCGAAGACGATCTCGCCGGGCACCATGGGCTCGGCGCTCACTGGATGGGCCGGTGGACGGTGACGAGCTTGGTGCCGTCAGGGAACGTCGCCTCGATCTGCACCGATTCCAGCATCTCGGGGATCCCCTCCATCACGTCTTCGCGGCGGAGGACCTTGCGTCCCGCCTCCATCAGGTCGGCGACGGTACGGCCGTCCCTGGCGCCCTCCAGGAGGAAGGACGCGATGATCGCGGTCGCCTCCGGATGGTTGAGGCGCAGCCCCCTGGCCTGGCGGTCTCTGGCGACGCCCGCCGCGACGTGGATGAGCAGGCGTTCCTGTTCGTGTGGGGTGAGCCGCATGGCCGGACACTAGGCAACGACCGTTTCCGTGACGTGACATCGGCATTTCCGCTGTGTGTCGGCCGTTCGCGGGGCGGGAGATCTCGTCCGCCGGCCCGGCGGGTGAATTCACGGCAAAGGCTCTCCGGCGGTGACGGGGCTTCCCGGAGTTCATCGTGGTGCCCGCCGGGTGCCTTATACGGCCATGCCGGCCGGACCCATCATGTTGTTTCGGTGATGACCCGGTAAACGGCAATTAACAACCGCGACCTCGGCGGGAAACCTCACTCGATCACCTTGGCGGCAGATGGGTCGGTGCGGGGGCCGTATCGGCAAGGAGGATTAATTGCGGAATTCAGCTTGGCGTATCGGGACCGCGATGGCGGTCCTGGCAACCGGGCTCGCGGCCTGTGGTGGTCAGTCCTCGACGACCACGGGCGGCACGACGGCGGCGGGAGGGGACTCCTCCACCACCAAGGTCGGCATCCTGCACTCCCTGAGCGGCACCATGGCGATCAGCGAGGTCACCGTCCGTGACGCGGAACTGCTCGCGATCGAGGAGATCAACGCCGCCGGAGGCGTGCTCGGCAAGAAGCTCGTGCCCGTGGTGGAGGACGGCGCGTCCGACTGGCCCACCTTCGCCGAGAAGGCCACCAAGCTGATCGCGCAGGACAAGGTCGCCACGGTCTTCGGCGGCTGGACGTCGGCGAGCCGCAAGGCCATGCTCCCGGTCTTCGAGAAGCGCAAGGCCCTGCTGTGGTACCCCGTGCAGTACGAGGGCCTGGAGAGCTCGCCGTACATCTTCTACACGGGCGCCACGACCAACCAGCAGATCGTGCCCGGCCTCGACTATCTCAGGGAAAAGGGCAAGAAGAAAATCTTCCTGGTCGGCAGCGACTACGTCTTCCCGCGTACGGCCAACAAAATCATCAAGGCGTACGCGGCGGCGAACGGAATGCAGGTTCTCGGCGAGGAATACACCCCGCTCGGCCACACCGAATACAGCACGCTCGTGAACAAGGTGGTCCAGGCCCGACCCGACGCGGTGTTCAACACGCTCAACGGCGACAGCAACGTGGCCTTCTTCAAGCAGTTGAAGAGCGCCGGGATCACCGCCGAGCGGATGCCCGTCATGTCGGTGAGCGTCGCCGAGGAGGAGGTCAAGGGCATCGGCGTCGACAACGTCGCCGGCCACCTGGTGGCCTGGAACTACTACCAGACCACCGGCAACCCGGCGAACAAGAAGTTCGTCGAGGCATTCAAGGCGAAGTATGGCGCCGACCGGGTGACCTCCGACCCGATGGAGGCCGGCTACAACGCCGTCTACCTGTGGGCCGAGGCGGTCAAGAAGGCCGGCTCGACCGACGTCGAGGCCGTGAAGAAGGCCGCGGGCGGCATCACCCTGAAACGGCCCGAGGGCTCCGTCACCATCGACGGCGAGAACCAGCACATGTACAAGACCGCCAGGATCGGCGTCGTCGAACCGGACGGCCAGATCAAGGAGGTCTGGAACTCCGGCAAGCCGATCAAGCCCGACCCCTACCTCAAGACCTACCCCTGGGCCGGTGGTCTCGCCTAGCGGCGAGGCGGCCCACATGAACGTGGCCGGGTCGAGGGGGAGTCTCCACCCGGCCACCCACGACGGGTCCGGAACGCGGGCGCGACCCGACCGCGGACATGACCGCGGCGCGGAGACGCGGCGCGGCCCGCGTTCCGGAACCGATCGAAGGGACCAGGGGACCAGGGGACCAGGGGCGAGGACAGGCACGAGCACGAGGAGAGCCCCATCAGCGACAGCGACAGCGACACGGCCGCCCGGCGGCCGGCGAAAGCGACGCGGCGAGCGGAGATGACGCGGCGGGCGAAAGCGACGCGGCGAGCGGAGATGACGCGGCGGGCGGAGACGACGCGGCGGGGGGACACGCGGGGAAGGGCGCGGGAGGTGAGGCCGCGATGGAGGCCATAGTCAACCAGCTTCCCATCGGGCTCTCGATCGGGGCGGTGCTGCTGCTCATCGCGCTGGGCCTGACCTTCACGTTCGGCCAGATGGGCGTGATCAACATGGCGCACGGCGAGTTCATCATGGCCGGCGCCTACACCGCGTACCTGCTCCAGGGCTGGGCGGGACGCCAGGCGGTGCTGGTGGCGCTGCCGGTGGCGTTCGGCGTGGCCGGGCTCATGGGCCTGATCCTGGAGCGCGCCGCGATCCGGCACTTCTACGGCCGCCCCCTCGACACCCTGCTGCTCACCTGGGGCGTCAGCCTGGTGTTGCAGCAACTCGCGAGGGACCTGTTCGGCGCCCCCAACGTGCAGGTGCGGGCGCCGGCCTGGCTGCAGGGCGGCTTCGGCATCCTGCCGTACAACCGGCTCTTCATCTTCGCGCTGGCCGTCGCCAGTGTCGTGGCGATCTGGGGCTACATGAGCCGTACGTCCCAGGGGCGCCGCATGCAGGCGGTCATGCAGAACCGCCGGCTCGCCGCCGTCATGGGCATCGACACCGGACGGGTGGACCAACTCACGTTCTTCATCGGCTCGGGCCTCGCCGGCGTCGCCGGGGTCGCGCTCACGCTGATCGGTCCCGTCGGCCCCGCCCTCGGCACGTACTACATCGTGGACGCGTTCCTCGTCGTGGTCGCCGGCGGCCTCGGGCAACTGCGCGGCGCGGTGATCGCGGCGGCCGCGCTGGGGCTGCTCAACTCGTACGCGGAGTTCTGGACCGACGCCAGCCTGGCCAAGGTCATCGTCTTCGTGGCGATCATCGCGTTCCTCCAGGTACGGCCGCAGGGCCTGTTCGTGCTCAGATCGCGGGCGCTGACATGACCACGACCGTGCGCGACGTCGTCCGGCTCGCGCCGCCGGAGCCCGGCCGGCCCTGGCTCGCCCGGCTTCGCGGGCCGGCCGTGTTCGTCCTGATAGCCGTGGTGGCGCTTGTGGTGGTGCCGCTGGTGCTGGAGCCCTTCCGGCTCGGGCTCCTGGCCAAGTACCTCTGCTTCGGCATCGTGGCGCTCGGCATCGGGCTGGCGTGGGGCCAGGGCGGCATGCTCACCCTCGGCCAGGGCGTTTTCTTCGGGCTCGGCGGCTACGCCATGGGCATGTACCTCAAGCTCCACGACGCCGGGGGCGACCTGCCTGACTTCATGGTGTGGAGCGGCGTCGAGAGGCTGCCCGCGCTGTGGATCCCGTTCGAGAACCCGATCTTCGCCGTCGCCTTCGCCGTCATCGGGCCCGTCCTGCTCGCGGTGCTGCTCGGGTCGCTGGTGTTCCGGCAGCGCGTGCGGGGCGCCTATTTCGCGATCCTCACGCAGGCGCTGGCCGCCGCGATGGTCATCCTCCTGGTCGGGCAGCAGGGCCTGACCGGCGGGACGAACGGCCTCACCAACTTCTTCGACCTGTTCGGGCAGGACCTGGCCGTCGACGGCACGCAGCGCGGGCTGTACGTCGTCGTGGCGGCCGTCCTCGGTGCGCTGTACCTGGTGGCCTGGCAGCTCGTGCGGAGCAGGTTCGGCAGGCTGCTGGTCGCGATCAGGGACGGCGAGGACCGGGTGCGCTTCCTCGGGTACAACCCGGCGACCGTCAAGACCATCACCTTCGCCGTCTCGGCGGGCATGGCCGGCCTCGCGGGGGCGCTGTTCGTACCCGTCGTCGGCATCATCTCGCCCGCGCTGCTCGGCGTCGTGCCGTCCCTGGAGCTCGTCGTGGCGGTGGCGGTCGGCGGGCGGTTCTCGCTGGCGGGGGCCGTGCTCGGCGCGGTGGTCATGGGGTACGCCAAGACCTCCTTCAGCGAGGAGTTCGCCGACGGCTGGCTCTATCTTCAAGGAGCGCTGTTCATCCTGGTCATGACGCTGGCGCCCAAGGGCGTCCTCGGCCTGGCCGCGACCGTACGCGACCTGCTGCCGCCGAGGAGGGCACGCGCATGAGCGGCGCGCTGCTGGAGGTGAGGGACCTGTCGGTGGTGTTCGACGGGTTCCGGGCGATCGACGGGGTCGACTTCACGGTCGAGCAGGGGGAGCTGCGCTTCCTCATCGGCCCGAACGGCGCGGGCAAGACCACGTTGATCGACGTGATCACCGGCCTGACCAGGCCGGCCGGAGGCTCGGTGCGGTTCGAGGGCTGGGACCTCGTCGGGCGCAGGGAACACGAGATCGTCCGCATGGGGGTCGGGCGCACGTTCCAGACCTCGGTGGTGTTCGAGCAGCTGACCGTCGTGGAGAACCTCGACCTGGCCGCCTCGTTCCGCCGGCCGCTGTGGTCGCTGACTCGGCGGCGGCGCGGCGTGTCCGACACCGTCGCCGCGGCGATGGCGACCACCGGGCTCGACGCGCTCGCCGCCCGGCCGGCCGGGGTGCTGTCCCACGGCCAGCGGCAGTGGCTAGAGATCGGCATGCTCATCGCCCAGCGCCCGAGGCTGCTGCTCCTGGACGAGCCGGTCGCCGGGATGTCGGGGGACGAGCGGGCGCGTACGGGCGAGCTGCTCACCGAGATCGCCAAGGATCACACGGTCATCGTGGTCGAGCACGACATGGACTTCCTGCGGCGGTACGCGTCCCAGGTGACGGTGCTGCACGAGGGGAAGGTGCTCGTGGAGGGCTCCGTCGACCAGGTCAGGGCGGACCCTCGCGTCCAGGAGGTGTATCTCGGCCGTGCCAAGGAAAGGGGCGGGGGCCCGGCCGTGGGTTCAGGTGCGAGTGAGGGTGCGCGAACGGGCGCCGGTGCCGGTGCCGGTTCGGGCACCGGAGAGGTGGAGTGATGCTGTCGGTACAGGGACTGGAGTCGGGGTACGGCAGGGCGCGCGTGCTGTTCGGCGTGTCGTTCGACGTGCGGCCCGGCAGCCTGGTCTGCGTCATGGGACGCAACGGCGTGGGCAAGACCACGCTGCTCAACACCGTCATGGGGGTGCTGCCCGCCACGGCGGGCACCGTCACGTTCGAGGGCAAGGACGTGACGCGGCTGCGGCCCCACGAGCGGGTGCGGCTCGGCCTGGGATACGTCCCCCAGGGGCACGAGACGTTCCCGCAGCTCAGCGTGATGGGGAACCTCCTGGTGACGGTGGAGGCCTCCCCGCACAAGGATCCCACCGCGATCGAGGAGGCCCTCACGGTCTTCCCCCGGCTCAAGCCGCTGCTGAAACGGCGGGCGGGCTTCCTGTCGGGGGGCCAGCAGCAGCAACTGGCCATGGCGCGGGCCCTGGTCACCCGCCCCAAGCTGCTGATCCTCGACGAGCCCACCGAGGGCATCCAGCCGTCGATCATCTTGGAGATCGAGGAGGCCATCGAGCACCTGCACGCCTCCGGGCTCGCCGTGCTCCTCGTCGAGCAGTACCTCGACCTCGCGCTCCGGCTCGCCGACCGCTTCATCATCCTCGACGCGGGCCACGTGGTACGCGCTGGCGGCGCCGAGGAACTCCACGAGGAGGAGGTCCACCGCCTGCTGGCCGTCTGACCCGTCAGGCCGGCGACCGCCCCGCCCGCTCGGTCTCGATGGCAAGGTGGGAGTAGTGGTAGTCGAACGCCGGGCGCTCGGAGCGGATCGGCGGCAGGAACAGGAAGTTGTGCCGGGGCGGCGGGCACGACGTCACCCATTCCAGCGAGTTGCCGAAGCCCCACGGGTCGTCCACGGTCACCTTCGGGGCGTGTTTCCAGGTGAGCCAGATGTTGTACAGGAACGGCAGCGTCGAGGCCCCGAGGATGAACGCGCCTATCGAGGAGACCATGTTGAGGGTGGTGAAGCCGTCGCTCGGGGAGTAGTCGGCGTAGCGGCGCGGAAAGCCCTCGGTGCCGAGCCAGTGCTGCACCAGGAAGGTGGTGTGGAAGCCGATGAACAGCGTCCAGAAGTGCCACTTGCCCAGCGTCTCGTTGAGCATCCTGCCGGTGAGTTTCGGCCACCAGAAGTAGAACCCGGCGAACATCGCGAAGACGACGGTGCCGAAGACGGTGTAGTGGAAGTGCGCGACCACGAAGTAGGTGTCGCTCACGTGGAAGTCCAGGGGCGGCGAGGCGAGGATCACCCCGGTGAGCCCGCCCAGGAGGAAGGTGACCAGGAAGCCGACGGAGAAGAGCATCGGCGACTCGAAGGACAGGTGGCCCCGCCACATCGTGCCCACCCAGTTGAAGAACTTCACCCCGGTCGGCACGGCGATGAGGAACGACATGAACGAGAAGAACGGCAGCAGCACGTGACCGGTGACGAACATGTGATGGGCCCACACCACGGCTGACAGCCCCGCGATGGCGATCGTCGCCCCGACCAGGCCGATGTAGCCGAAGACCGGCTTGCGGCTGAAGACCGGCAACACCTCGGTGACGATGCCGAAGAACGGCAGCGCGATGATGTACACCTCGGGGTGCCCGAAGAACCAGAACAGGTGCTGCCACAGCAGGGCGCCGCCGTTCTCGGGCCGGAAGACGTGCGCGCCGAGCTTCCTGTCGATCTCCAGCACCAGCAGCGCGGCGGCCAGCACCGGGAAGGCCAGCAGCACGAGCACGCTGGTGAGCAGGATGTTCCAGGTGAAGATCGGCATGCGGAACATCGTCATGCCCGGGGCGCGCATGCAGATGATCGTGGTGATGAAGTTCACCGCGCCGAGGATCGTCCCGAGTCCCGACATGACCAGCCCGACGATCCACAGTTCCTTGCCGATCCCGGGTGAGTAGGTGTCGGTGGACAGGGGCGCGTAGGCGGTCCAGCCGAAGTCCGCCGGGCCGTCGGCGTTGAAGAACCCGGCGATGACGATCAGGCCGCCGAACAGGAACAACCAGTAGCTGAGCATGTTGAGCCGGGGGAACGCCACGTCGGGGGCGCCGATCTGCAGCGGCATGATCGCGTTCGCGAACCCGGCGAACAGCGGGGTGGCGAACAGCAGCAGCATGAGCGCGCCGTGCATGGTGAACAGCTCGTTGTAGTGCTTCTGGGTGACGAACTGGAGTCCCGGCTGGGCCAGCTCGGCACGGATGATCATCGCCATCACGCCCGCGAGCAGGAAGAACAGGAAGGACGTGACGAGGTAGAGGTTGCCGATGACCTTGTGGTCGGTGGTGGTCGCCCAGCCGATGATGATCTGGCCCTTGCGGACGGGCTTGCGGGGCTCCTCCGTCCGGGGTGCCTGGGTGGACGTCACGGGACCACCCCCTCATGGTCGCGTAGCGCTCGCACGACACACCCCCCGCCACGGACTGACAATCGTGCTACATGTGGTTGTAGTTCGATTACAGCCTGCTAAAGCCGCCTATTGGCGAAACGAGGGGCAAAGACCCGACCGCGGCGGCCACGCTTTCTTGACGAAACCCTGGCCGTCGTACGCGCTTGGGGCCGGGCTCACTGGTCGTAGCCCTCGACCTCGTCGACGGGGCGCGGGGTGGAGAAGTCGGGGTCCTCGCCGAACTCCCGGCGCGCCTTGCGCTGCCGCAGGAGGTCCCAGCACTGGTCCAGCGCCTGCTCCAGCTCGCTCACGCGGGCCTTCTCGTCGTCGGCGGACACCTCTCCCGTGCCGACCCGCTCACGCAGAAGGTGCTCCTCCGCGATGAGTTCCCTTATCTTGGTGAGGATCTCGCCATCCTGCATCTCGTGCCTCCTGTCTCCATTCGGAGCCTACGGGGTGAAGGGCGGCCGGCACCCGGCGAGGGCCGGTAGGGGTCCGACCCCCGTGATCGGCCGTCGCGTTCCGGTGACTCCCCGGGGTCTGCTACGGTCTGGGTATGCTGCGCGGGCTGCTTCTTAGCTGCCGCGGCGAGGGCCTGTAAGAGGCCGGCTCCCTCGCCGCGGAGCGAGCCATGCGCGTCGGCCGCTTGAGGGTTAATCCCGGTGGCGACCTCTCTCTGATTCGTCAGACCAGTTCAGGTGTGAAGTCCTGACGTGTGCCGCCCCGGTTCCGAAACCGATCAGGAGCACGCGATATGTATCCCCAGCAGCAGCCCAGCCCCATGCCCTTCCAGCGCTACGAGGCGTTCGCCCCCGTACGCCTGGCCGACCGCACCTGGCCCGACAAGGTCATCGAACGGGCCCCCCAGTGGTGCGCGGTCGACCTGCGCGACGGCAACCAGGCGCTGATCGACCCCATGGACCCCCACCGCAAGCTCCAGATGTTCGAGCTGCTGGTCCGCATGGGCTACAAGGAGATCGAGGTCGGTTTCCCCGCCGCCTCGCAGACCGACTTCGACTTCGTACGGCAGATCATCGAGGAGGGCCGCGTCCCCGATGACGTGGTGATCCAGGTGCTGACCCAGGCGAGGCCCGAGCTGATCGAGCGCACCTTCGAGGCGGTGCGGGGCGCCAAGCAGGCCATCGTCCACCTCTACAACTCCACCTCGACCCTGCAGCGCCGTGTGGTGTTCGGCCAGGACAAGGACGGCATCACGGCGATCGCCGTCGAGGGCGCGAAGCTGTGCAAGAAGCTCGCCGCCCAGATGGGCGACACCGAGATCTACTTCCAGTATTCGCCGGAGTCGTTCACCGGCACCGAGCTGGAGTACGCCGTCGAGGTCTGCGACGCCGTCAACGACGTCTGGCAGCCCACCCCCGACCGCAAGGTCATCATCAACCTGCCGGCCACCGTCGAGATGGCCACGCCGAACGTCTACGCCGACCAGATCGAGTGGATGCACCGCAACCTGGCCTACCGCGACTCGATCGTGCTGTCGCTGCACCCCCACAACGACCGGGGTACGGCCGTCGCCGCCGCCGAGCTGGGCTTCCAGGCCGGGGCCGACCGCATCGAGGGCTGCCTGTTCGGCAACGGCGAGCGCACCGGCAACGTCTGCCTGGTCACGCTGGGCATGAACCTCTTCAGCCAGGGCGTCGACCCGATGATCGACTTCGGCGACATCGACGAGATCCGCCGCGTCGTGGAGTACTGCAACCAGCTCCCCGTCCACCCTCGCCACCCGTACGGCGGCGAGCTGGTCTACACCGCCTTCTCCGGCTCCCACCAGGACGCCATCAAGAAGGGCCTGGAGGCGCTGGAGCGCGACGCGACGGCGGCCGGGGTGCCGGTCGACGACTTCGCGTGGGCCGTGCCGTACCTGCCGATCGACCCCAAGGACGTCGGCCGCACCTACGAGGCCGTCATCCGGGTCAACAGCCAGTCCGGCAAGGGCGGCGTGGCCTACATCATGAAGGCCGAGCACGGCTTCGACATGCCGCGGCGCCTGCAGATCGAGTTCTCCGGCGTCATCCAGTCCCACACCGACGCCGAGGGCGGCGAGGTCACCCCCGCCCAGATGTGGGACGTCTTCAGAGACGAGTTCCTGCCGAACCCGGCGAAGCCCTGGGGCCGCTTCGGCCTGCTCGCCCACCGCAACGTCTCGCAGGTCGACGAGAAGGACGCCATCAGCGCCGACATCCGCGTCGACGGCCAGATCCGCGAGATCGAGGGCGTGGGCAACGGGCCCATCTCGGCGTTCGTCGACGCGCTGAGCAGCGTCGGGGTCGAGGTGAGGGTGCTCGACTACACCGAGCACGCCATGAGCGCCGGCAGTGACGCCAGGGCCGCCGCCTACGTCGAGTGCCAGGTCGGCGCCCGGGTCCTGTGGGGCATCGGCGTCGACGCCAACACCGTCACCGCCTCCCTCAAGGCCATCCTCTCCGCCGTGAACCGCGCCTCCCGCCCCTGATCCCCGACCCCTGAGCCGGCGCCCTCTCCGTCATGGGCGCCGGCTCACCGCCTTCGCGTACGCGACGAGGCCCCAAACCGTCCCATCTAAGAGACGAATGGGATGGTTGTTAATTGCCAGTTTGATGCGGAAGGCCGCCGTGACGTAGTCCGTTCATGAGGAGGGCGAGCAGGCGGTCGGCTTGAGCTGAGCGGTCCGGGGCGTCCTGGGCGGCCCAGGCGATGGCGCCGACCATCTTCAGCACATCCGCTTCATCCGCAACGGCGACGACCATGCCTGATTGCCGCGCCCGCGCCAGCAACGCGGCCCCTACCTCGAACATTTCCGCATGCCAGGTCGATACCAGGCCATTCCCGTGGTCGAGCGCCGAGTTCATCACCGCGGCCGCCAGGCCCCGATAGGTCAAGGCATGCGTGAGCGCAGCACGCAACCACGTGGACAACGCGTCGAACTCGTCCTCGGCTGACAGCAGCCCGCGACCAAGGTCGACCAACCCGGCTATCTGCTCGGCGAGGACAGCCTCGATGAGATCCAGCCGAGCGGGGAAATGCCGATACAGCGTCCCGCTGGCCACTCCTGCCCGCCGAGCGATCTCGTCCAAGGAGGCGTCCACGCCGAACTCGGCGAACGCAATTCGCGCCTGCTCGACCAACTGCTCGTAGTTACGTCGGGCGTCTGCTCGCCTCGGACGCCCGGCACGCGACCGCGATTCGTGGCCTGCCAGCGCAATCACCACACCCTTGCTAACCGGGGACACAGTCCGCTACCGTGCCCCCATCTAACCGGACCATGCCTCACTTTACTGGCACGGCTCACCCCGAGCATGGAGGGGCCACCCCAATGGCGCTGACGGAACACGACCGGATCGACATCAACGACCTGATCAATCTCCATGGCCACCTCACGGACGCGGGCGAGCTGGACCGAGCGGGTGAGCTGTTCACCCCAGATGTCACCTATGACCTGGACGACTTCGGCCTCGGCTCGTTGCACGGGACCGCGGCCATACGTGAGGCCGCGCTCGCATTGGGCGACGCCAACCCGGTCGGCCACCACGTCACCAACATCGTGATCACCGAAATCGACGATCGCTCGGCGCGGGTCCGATCCAAAGGAATCGGCATCAAGGCCGACGGAACGGCCGGCAGTGTCGTCTACGACGACATCGTCACGCGCCAACCCGGCGGCTGGAAGATCAGCTATCGCAGGATAACCGCCAGGCGAGCGGCGCTCGGCGAGCAAGAAGCCGGTCCGCGTGAGGTTCTGGAGCGTTGGCGAAAAGCCTCTATCCGCCAGTCCGCCCATGACATGGGCCGTATGTACGCGGTCGACGCGGTCCATGAGTTCCCGTTCACACGCCCGGGCGTGCCGTCCCGGCTTGTGGGCCGGGACGAGATCGTGCGTTGGACAGCCGCAGTGTGGAAGACCAACACGTTCAAGTACGAGCGTTACCGCACCCTTGCCATCTACGACACCAACGATCCAGACACGATCATCGTCGAGCAGGAAGCCCTCGGGACCAGCGCGTCCACCGGCGAGTTCGCGCTTCCCAACATCGTTGTGCTCACCGTGCGCAACGGGCAGATCGCCCATCTGCGCGACTACGTCAACATCCTGGCAGCCGCAGCCGCCATGGGGCGCGATATGTAAAGGCTGAAACCGTACACGGAACCGAACGTGAGACGGGTGAGCGCGTCCAGTTGGTCAGCCCTGCGCGGGCCACACCTGTCCTGCTAGGTGGATCGACACATGCGTCTAGCATGTCGGCAGAGTAGCGTCCAACGTGCCAGCAGACCTCCGGCCAAAGTGGCAGTAACCTTGCGACCAGCGTGCCAGGAAACCGGCGGCCAACATGTCGTTGGAGGGTCCACTGTGTCATGCTGACCTGGTGGTCATCCCTTCGCAGACCCCTCTCGGCAGGGTTGTTCCTCGGCACGCGAGTGTGGCTGTCGGGGAGGCCCTGGCCGATACCCGCGTCGTGCTCGTCAATGGTGTGCGCCAGTGTGGCAAGAGCACATTGGTCCGGCTTCTGGCCAAGGACCGTGCGGCCGAGTGGCGCAATCTCGACACGCCTGTGGTTCGGCAGGCCGCCCTCACTGATCCGGCCGGTTTCGTCGCCTTCCCGGAACTCATGGTGATCGACGAGATCCAGCGGGTGCCCGATCTGTTACTGGCCATCAAAGAGCAGGTGGACACCCACCCGCGGCCAGGTCGTTATCTGCTGACCGGATCAGCGCGAGTGCTGGGCCTAAGGGCGCTTCCGGATCTACTGCCCGGCCGGATGGAGACCATCGAGCTCTGGCCCTTCTCTCAGGGCGAGATCGAGGGCACCGCCGACGGCTTCGTGGACGCCCTCTTCGCCGAGGGTGAGCGTCTCAGCCACACGTCGGCGGTCACGCGCAACGAGTACGCGGAGCGGATAGTCAGAGGGGGTTTTCCCGAGGCTGTCGCTCGATCGAATCCTCGGCGGCGAGAGCGGTTCTTCGACTCGTACGTGTCCGACCTCATCGCACGAGACGTGAGCCAGTTGGCGGAGATCGAACGAGGACCGCAGATGCGTGCCCTCGTGCGGCTGCTGGCCGCGCGGTCGGGTCAGCTTCTGGTCGCCAACGCGATGAGCACCGCCGCCGGGCTGTCCGCGACGACTGTCCATCGTTATCTGGCGCTGCTCGACGAGGTGTTCCTGACCAAGCGCATCCCCGCGTGGTCACGCAACATCAGCAGCCGTGCGATCAGTACACCGAAGGTCGCGTTCGTGGATTCGGGGGTGGCCGCGAACCTTCTTGGCGCCGACTCCAGGAGCTTGGTGCGACCAGAGGGTCTGTTCGGCCCCCTCCTTGAAGGGTTCGTCCTCATGGAACTGGCCCGCCAGCTGACCTGGTCCGAGCAGCGCGCCGAGTTGTTCCACTATCGCACCAAGGACCAGGTCGAGGTGGATGCCGTCCTGGAGAACCGCCAGGGCCAAGTGATCGGCATCGAGATCAAAGCATCATCGACCGTTCGGTCCGACGACTTCAGGGGGCTGCGACACCTGGCCGATCGCCTTGGTGATGACTTCATCGTCGGAGTCGTTCTTTACACGGGCACGCAGACCCTCCCCTTTGGCGATCGGATGCGCGCCATGCCGGTGAGCGCCCTCTGGGAAGGGCTCTGAGCATGCCCATCCGGTCGGACCCGGCCCCGATTCGTGACTCTCCGTGTTCGTGGTGTCACACTCCTTCTTGATCGTTTTTATCAGGAGGAGAAGGCATGATCCATAAGAGTGTGAAGTCGTGCGCCGCGGTCGTCCTGGGCGCGGGTCTGCTCGTGGCAGGCGCCACCTCCGCCGACGCGGCGGCTCCCGCCTCCCGGCGGAGCCTCGCGGGCCCGGTCCGGTCGCTGCCGCCCCAGCGGAACGTCCCCGACCTGGACGCGCCGGGCCCGGCCAAGCCCGTCTCCTATCCGCCGGACGGCCAGACCCGGCGACGGCCCGGCTACCTCACCATCCAGGCCCCCGCGCACACCCGTATCGTCGGCCTGAACCTGCGTTGCCCGGGGGCGGTCTGCCCGGACACGATCGCGCCCGACCGCAGATCGGCCACCGCCCAGCTTCGCGCCGGCACCTGGACCTTCGTCCGTCCCCTGGACGTGCAGATCGCGGCGGACGGTGACGCCCCGCTGGCCGGTGGCCGGTTCAGCGGCACCTTCACCCTGGACGGGGCCGTCCAGCCGCTGACGGTCATCATCAAGCCCGGCACGCAGGGCGCCTTGTCGGCGTATCTCAGGAACAGCGGCGGCACCGGGGTCAGGGTGGTCTTCCTCGACCACGGCAGCGCGACGGAGGCCTCAGGCCTCCAGGCGGAGGACGTCATCACGTCCTTCGACGGGGTGCGGACGCCGACGATCACCGAGCTGGACCACGCGCTGAGGGGCAAGCGCGCCCGGGCGACGTTTCCCGTCACCGTCATCCGGAGGGGTGCCGTGGTGAACCTCCAGGTCACGCTGGACCAGGAGGGCTAGTCACCCGCCGGAGGAGGCGCCGCGGTCCAGGCCCAGCAGCCGGGCCTGGACCAGGGCCGTGTGGTCGAACGTCGCGTCGCGGTCCTCCTCGATGACGCCCTTGTACATGCCGAACAGCTCGAAGCTGACCACGCCGTAGATGTAGGTCCAGGACTCCAGCGCACGCAGGATGAGGTCGTCGGGGAGGTCGACGAACAGGGCCTCGCGCAACCGCGCGGCGTCGGGCGCGAAGGAGGCGGGGGCGGGCGGGAGCCCGGCCATCGGCGACAACTCGCCCGCCACGTGGGCGTCGCGCAGGATGGCCCCCATGACGATCCCGTCCCGGGCGGCCGGCGCGGCGGTGTCCTGGGGCGCGACGTAGCCGGGCACCGGCGAGCCGTGGATCAGCGCGTACTCGTGCGGATGGGCGAGCGCCCAGGTGCGTACGGCCCGGCAGGCGGCCATCCAGCGGTCGAGGTGACGGTCGCGGGGGCACGCCGCGTCGGCCTGCTCGACGGCGGTGCCGACCGCGTCGAACGCCTCGATGATGAGCGCGGTGAGCAACTCGTCGCGGCTCGGGAAGTAGCGGTAGATGGCCGACGACACCATGCCCAGCTCCCGGGCGACGGCCCGCAGGGACAGCCCCGCCGCCCCCTCGACGGCCAGCTGGCGCCGCGCCACATCCTTGATCTCACTGATCAGCTCGGCACGGACACGTTCGCGCGCGGTACGGCTGGCGTTCATCCTCCCCACGCTACCAGAGCACTGACATGAAACGAGAGCGACGATCCCGAGACGGAGCGGTCCGGCCGTACCTGGACCCACCGGAAGGATCGGTCCGGATCCTTCCGCCAGAGAGACCGGCTTGTCGACGGTTCAGTCACGGCGGATGGTTGAGGGTCCTGGCGGGTCGGTGCGGGATCTGCCCTGACGATCACCAGCTCCGGCGCACGATCTTCTCGGCCCTTGGGCCCGGCGACCCTGGCCCGTAAGCTCGGAGCCGTCTCCCGCAGGTGACGAGAAGGAGCGCCCCATTTCCACCCCGCCCAGCTTCGCGGATTTGCTGCGCCACCATCGGCACGCGGCACGTCTCACACTGGAACAGCTCGCCGAGGCATCGGGGGTCAGTGCCCGGACCCTGTCGGACATGGAGCGCGGACGCAGCACAGGACCCCAGCACCGGACCGCCACCGCTCTGGCGCAGGCGCTCTCGCTCGGGGAGGACGACCGTACGCAGCTCATCGATCTGGCCCGAGAGGGCCGGCTAAGGGATCACTGGACGCGTCCGACCGGCCTGTGTGAGCCGCCTCGGACGGTTGACGACTTCACCGGCCGTGCCGGGGAGCTCGCCTGGGTGGAGGACTTCGTGCGCGCCGGCGACACGCCGGGTGCCGCCGGCGTCGCCCTCATCACCGGCTCTGCCGGTCTGGGCAAGACCACGTTCGCCGTCCGCGCCGCCCATGTCCTGCGGCCGAACTTTCCGGACGGAGTGTTCTTCGTCGACCTGTTCGGCATGTCTCCCCGGCCTGTCTCCGCGTACGACGCCCTGACGCAACTACTCCGTGCGCTCGGCACCGCCGATCGGCACATGCCCCACGACCCCCTGGAGCGCGCCTCGTTATACCGGTCGCTGCTGCGGGAGCGGCGCGCCCTGGTCGTGCTCGACAACGCCGGGTCGGAGGAGCAGATACGCCCGGTCCTTCCAGGCAGCGGCCGAAGCAGAGCGTTCGCGACGAGCCGGCGGCTGCTGGCCGGTCTGGAGGGTGTCCACAGGCTGAGTCTCGGCCCGTTGCCGCCGGTGGAAGCGGCCGAGTTGCTGACGGGGATCTTGGGCAAGCGTGGTTACTCGGACGGCGGAGCGGCGATCAGCGAGCTTGCTCAGCTGTGTGGCGGCCTGCCGCTGGCCCTGCGGATCGTCGGGAACCGGTTGGTCAGCCGGCCTGGCTGGCATGCCGCCGACTTCGTCGGCCGGCTGGCGGATGAGGAGCGGCGCCTCGACCAGCTCAGAGCCGGTGACCTCAAGATCGCGACCGCGTTCGGGATGTCCTACGAGCAACTCGCGGTGCCCGCGCGGCGGGTCTTCCGCCGGCTGGCCCTGGTGCCCGGCCGGGACTTCGACGCCGCCCTCGCCGCGGTGCTCGGCGGCGTCTCGGTCGAGGATGCCTGGGACGCCCTCGACGAGCTCGTCGACCTCGGCCTGCTGGAGGACGGCGCGTCGGGCCGTTACCGCTTCCACGACCTGGTCCGGCTGTTCGCCCGCGATCGGCTGCACGCGGAGGAGACCGGGGCCGGGCGCGACGCGCTCGCCGAGACGATGACGTCGTGGCTGCTGCGGATGGCCACCATGGCGGGGCGGTGGTTCGGCCCCCAGCCTGACCGTCCCGGCCGGTCAGATGCCGATCTGGAGGATTTCGCCTCCGCCGAGGAGGCCGAGCACTGGCTGCGCGTCAATGCGGACAACTGGCTGGGCGCGCTGCGGTACGCGTCAGGGGCGGCCCGGCACCTGGACGTCCTGGACTGCGCCGAGTCGATGCACTGGTTCTCCGACCGATGGATTCACGGGCCGCATTGGCGGGAGGTCTTCACGCTCGGCGCCGAGGCCGCCGCCGCACTCGGCGACACGCCGCAGCACGCCACGCAGCTCAACTATCTGGCCTGGGTGCACCTGGTGCCGCCCGTCGACCTGGAAGCCACGATGCGATACGCGGCCGAGGCGCTGGACCTCGCCATCCGCAGCGGTGCCACAGCACAGATCGCCTGGGCGCACCAGTACGCGGGAACGGCGCTGCTGCACCTTGGACGGACCGGCGAGGCCTTCGACTCCCTGACGAAGGCCTCGGAGATGTTCAAGGCCGACGCCGACATCGACGCCTACTGCCAGAGCCTGAGCAATCTCGGCGACTGCCTGGTCAGCGACGGACGCCATGAGGCGGCGCTGGAGCATCTCCTCATGGTGCGCGCCCTGCTGGACGACGAGGACTCGGGGATGTCACCGGACATCGTGTCGCTCACCCGGCCTCAGGTGCTGGCCCGCGTCGGCCAATGTCTCGGGCGGCTCGGCCGCAGGGCCGAAGCGATCACCACGCTGACCGAGGCGATCGCTCTCATGGAGCCGTTCCAGATGTTCGGTTCACAGGCGCGCGCCCTGGAGACACTCGCGGCCGTCCTCGCTGAGGACGGCCGGACCGAGGAGAGCAGCCAAGCCTACGCGCGTGCGGCCGAGGCGTTCGAGGCGATCGGTGACGCGGGGCCGGCCGGGCGCTGCCGCGACCTGGCGGACGCTCTTCGCTGAGCCGCCCAGAGCCGGTCGTCTCGGGATTTCTGCGTGCTGTTCTGCGTGGTCCG
Source organism: Sphaerisporangium sp. NPDC049003 (assembly GCF_043197795.1). Taxonomy (NCBI): domain Bacteria; kingdom Bacillati; phylum Actinomycetota; class Actinomycetes; order Streptosporangiales; family Streptosporangiaceae; genus Sphaerisporangium; species Sphaerisporangium sp. NPDC049003. Next base: position 49,582 of record NZ_JBICTU010000002.1, on the reverse strand, counting down.
CGATCGTCCACGCGACTTGAATGAAGCACATTGAACAGGCATCGGGCCTGTTCGGCCAGCGCAGGAGCGACCATGACAACCATCACGAACATCGTGCTCGTGCACGGCGGCTTCGTGGACGGGTCCGGGTGGCAGGGCGTCTACGACGACCTCGCCACCGACGGCTTCCAGATCCGGATCGTCCAGAACCCGACCCTGTCGCTCGACGGTGACGTCGCCGCGACCCGCCAGGTCCTGGACGCGCTGGACGGCCCGGCCGTGCTCGTCGGCCACTCCTACGGCGGGGTCGTCATCAGCGAAGCCGGCACCCACCCCAACGTGGCGGCGCTGGCGTACATCGCGGCGTTCGCGCCCGACAAGGGCGAATCGGTCTCCACGCTCATCGCCGACCCGCCGCCCGGGGCGCCGGTTCCGCCGATCCTGCCCCCGCGCGACGGCTTCCTCTACCTCGACCGTGACAAGTTCCACGGCGCGTTCGCCGCCGACCTGCCCGCGCGGACGGCCGCGTTCATGGCCGACGCTCAGGTTCCCTGGGGTGTGGACGCCCTCGGCGGAGCGGTCACCGAGCCGGCCTGGCGGCACAAGCCGAGCTGGTACCTCGTGGCCATCGACGACCGCATGATCCCGCCGCCGGCTCAGCGCGCCATGGCCGAGCGCGCCGGAGCGTCGGTCGTCGAAGCCGTCGGCAGCCATGCCGTCTACGTCTCCCAGCCCGCCGTGGTCGCCGACCTCATCCGCCAGGCCGCCGCCTGACCGCCGAATCGACGTGACGCTCGTCGACAACCCGCGCCGCCGCTTCAGCCCAGGCGCGACCCCCTGAGTGCTGCCCCGGGAATCCCGGGGCAGCACTGTCCATGTCAGGAGCCCATGTGAGCCCCGCCTCCGACCCGTTGCTGCCCGGTACACACACCATGAGCGTTCAGGGCGTCCTTCAGCGCTTCCACGTGGCGGGCTCCGGCCCGCTCTGCCTCGTCCATTCCGGCGGGCCCGGGATCGGCTGGGAGTACCTGCGGATGCCGGAACTGGAGCAGCATCTGACGCTGGTCTACCTGGAGCCGATCGGAACCGGCGGATCGGGACACCTGTCCCGGCCGCAGGACTACCGCATCGACACCTACGCCCATTTCCTGCACGGCGTCGTGGAGCATCTGGGCGCGCCGAGACCGTTCCTGCTCGGCCACTCCCACGGCGGACTCGTGGCGCAGCGCTACGCGTTCACCCACCCCACCGTCCTGGCGGGCCTGATCTTGTACGACACCTCGCCACGCACGGGGGAGGAGTTCTGGAACCAGGCGCTCAGCAACCTCGACCTCCTCCCGGAGCGTCACCCCGGCCAGCCTGAGGCGGCCGGTATCCCGGAGGCTTTCCGGAAGACCTTGGCCGCCACCGACAACGAATCCTGCACCCAGGGTCTGCGTGCCGTCCTGCCTGCCTACTTCGCCGACTACTGGGCCCACGAGTCCGACCTGGCCCCCATCCGGGCCACCGTGCGCGCGTGGGTCGACCCGATGCGCGCCGGGGAGGACCCCTTCGACAGCCGCGACCGGCTCCGCGACATCACCGCGCCCACCTTGGTCATCAGCGGGGGCCACGACTTCGTCTGCGGACCCGTTTGGGGACGGCTGCTGCACGAGGGCATCGCGCGCTCTCGGTTCGTCCTGCTGAAGGACAGTGGCCATCTGGGGCATCTCGAAGAACCCGGGGCTTTCACCTCGGCGATCGTCGATTTCGTCCTCGGTGCCGGCCGGCCGGTGGATTCCCGCACGCCGGCTCCATCTGCGGCGACTTCTGGTCGTTCGGCTGCTCGGCCCTGGATCCAGCGGACTCGATGATCCATCGCTCGTGAGGAGAGCGTTGGGTTAATTCGAGAGCAGTGCTCTTGACTACACGTGCTCTCTTGAGAGAGCATTGCTCTCGAAGCGGAGCGATGTAAACCTCACAAGCGGGAGCGCGAAGATGTCGGCCATGTCCAAGGGCGCCAACGCCGCCCTGATGTTCTTCCTGGAGCTGAGCGTCTACGGGGCCGTCTGCTACTGGGGTTTCACGTTCGGCTCCGAGTGGTGGCTGAAGATCCTCTTGGGAGTCGGCGGTCCTGTCGTGTTCGCGGTCGTATGGGGCGTCTTCGGGTCGCCGAAGGCGAGCCTCCCGGTGCACGGTCTGGCCCGCGCCGCCCTGGAGATCGTCTGGTTCGGCGGTGGCATCGCCGCCGCCGCTGGCGCCGGCCTCATCACCACGTCAGTGGTGTTCGCCGCCCTCTTCGTCGTGAACGCGATCCTGCGGATCGTCTGGAACCAGGTCTGAGCACGACCCCCCGAACAGATAGGAAGGTCGAATCATGGGCAAGCACGTCATCGTCGGCGCCGGGCAGGTCGGCTCGCAGCTCGCGGAGTCGCTCGCGGCGGGCGGTCACGAGGTCGTCGTCGTCACCAGGTCCGGATCCGGTCCGGCCGTGGCGGGGGTCACCCGGGTGGCGGCCGACGCCGGGGACGCGAGCCGGCTCACCGACCTCGCGAAGGGCGCCGACGCCCTCTACAACTGCGCGAACCCGCGGTACCACCGCTGGGCGCAGGACTGGCCCCCGATGGCGACGGCGCTGCTGACGGCGGCGGAGCGGAGCGGGGCCGTGCTGGTCACCCTCGGCAACCTCTACGTGTACGGGCCGGTCGACAGCCCGATGACCGAGGATCTGCCCCTGGCCGCGCCCGGGACGAAGGGGCGGGTGAGGGCGAAGATGTGGGCCGACGCGCTCGCCGCCCACCAGGCGGGGCGGGTACGGATCACCGAGGTACGCGGATCCGACTTCTTCGGGCCGGGGATGTCCGACCAGTCGATGTTCGGTGACCGCTTCGTCGCGCCGCTCCTGGCCGGGAAGACGGCGTGGATTCCCGCGGACCCCGACCAGCCGCACAGCCTGACGTATCTTCCGCACACCATCGCCTGGCTGCGCACCGCCACCCCCACCAAATGATCACCACGCCTCCCAGCCGGCGTACGCCCCATCCCACCCGCGATTTCGCCACCGCTGGCGCCGTCTCACCGCTCATCAACCCGACCGCCGATGACCTCGTTCACCGTGCGATCTCGTAGCCAGGACCCTACGCTGTGTAAGCGAAAGTGGATCGGGTCCTCTGCGGTGACATCAGAGTGTCGCGCACGGAGACTCGGAACGTGATCGATGAAAGGGCGCACGCCGGTGCATCTGCGGCGGGGCGCCCTATCCGGTGAATGGTCGATCGGCGATGATGATGACGGGCACGGCAAGGGGAGGAGGAACGCGACATGGACGACATCAGGACCCAGGCTGGTCTGCTGAATCAGAGCGATGCCGCACGCTTCCTCGATATCCGGCAGCAGACCTTCAACCGCTGGGCGCGGGGTTACGAACGGGGAAGTCCGCTTCTGCATGTCCTTCCCTTTGCCGGGTCGCGGGAGGCGACCGTGCCGTTCGTGGCCATGGCCGAGGCGTACGTCCTGGACGCACTGAAGCGGGCGGGAGTGAAGCCGCACAAGATTCGGCCGGCGCTTCAACGGCTGCAGAAGGAATTCGGGCACGAGTACGCCCTCCTTGCTCCCGAGTTGGCGACGGACGGCATCGACGTTCTCTGGGACTTCTCACGCACCAAAGCCGGTGCGGGGCTCATCGAGGCCAGAACCGGTCAGCATGTGATCCGCGAGATAGTGACCGACTACCTCGACTACGTCATGCGTGCCGAGGACGGCTTTCCCGGGAGTCTGCGCCTGCGAAGCTGCCTTCCCTCGAATGTGGTGGTCGACCCGCTTCGGGCGTTCGGGCAACCTATCTTCGCCGGTACACGCACGCGGGTAGCAGAGGTCGCCGCCATGATGAAGGCAGGCGAGGCGCCCGAGGTGATCGTCGATGAGCTCGGAGTCACGCTCGACGACGTCAGAACCGCCACCCGCATCCTCCTGGGCCACGCCGCCTGAGTTCTATCTCGATGAGAACAGCGTCAGCCGCAGCGTGCGCAAACTGCTGTCAGGCCTGGGGTTATCAGGTCCATACGCCGGCCGAGTTGTTCGGATCGCGAGACAAGGCACTCGGTGCGCCTGATGATCAATGGCTCCCGATGGTCGGGCAGCACGGCTGGGTAGTGATCGCGTCGGACATCCACATCTTCCAACGCCCGCATGAGCATCAGGCCTACCTCAAGGCCAAAGTCGTGGTGTTCCTTCTGCCGGGGGAGTCGAAGGTCGAGGAGCGCACGACATTGATCGCGCACAATCTGTCCGCGATGTGCAGTGAAGCCAGTCAGTTCCGCTCGGGCGTATGGCGGCTGACGTCGCGCGGGACCGAGCCGTACGTCGCGCCGGCAGCCAAGGAGAAGGGCGTCCGGCGCTCCAAGACGTGACATGCGAATCCTCTGGTGGCTTGCTCAGCCGGTCGACCCAGGGTTTCGTGACCGCCGGGCACGGTGGTGGCGGTGGCGGCCGTAGTCTCTCGGGATGGAGACCACGCGCGTGGCGATGATCGGGCTCGGGGACATCGCTGAGAAGGCCTATCTGCCGGTTCTGGGGGCGACTCCAGGGATCGATCTGCTGCTCTGCACGCGGAACAGGGCGACGCTCGACCGCCTGGGGGAGGCCTATCGCGTCCCGGCCAGGCACACCTCGGTCGAGCAGGTGATCGACGCCGGGATCGACGCGGCGTTCGTGCACGCGGCGACCCGGGCGCATGTGGAGATCGTGGAGTCGCTCCTGCTGGCCGGTGCGCACGTGTACGTCGACAAGCCGATCGCCTATGACCTGGCCGACGCCGAGAAGCTCGTACGGCTGGCGAGCGAGCGCGGGCGGTCGCTCATGGTGGGGTTCAACAGGAGGTACGCCCCTGGGTACGCGGGGCTGCGGGAGCTTCCGCGTGATCTGATCATCATGCAGAAGAACCGGGCAGGGCAGCCGGACGACCCACGCCGGGTGGTCTTCGACGACTTCATCCACGTGGTGGATACGCTGCGATTTCTCGCGCCGGGCGATATTTCGGAAATGTCGGTAGACCTGCGGCTCCGTGACGGGCTTCTGGAACACGTGGTCCTTCACCTCTCCGGACCGCCCTCTGGTGGGGGTTCCTCGTTCACGGCGATCGGGATCATGAGCAGGGTCAGCGGGGCGAGCGAGGAGACCTGCGAGGTGATCGGCGGTGGCGGCAAGCGCAGGGTCGTCAACCTCGGCGACGTGGCCGACCACTCCGGCGGGGAGACGGTGACCCGGCGCGGTGACTGGACCCCGGTCGCCCGGCAGCGCGGCATCGAGCGGCTCTGCCACGAGTTCCTCTCCTCGGTGCGGGACGGCCGCGTCATCTCGGCCGAGGACGCCCTCGCCACCCACGCCGTGTGCGAGGACATCGTCGCCCAGGCCCTCGGCGCGAAGGGCTCCTGCTAGGCGATCCTCTCGGAGGGCGCAGGGGCTTTCGGCGGTGAAAGACACACCCCTCACCCGTCCGGCACGCGGGGGAGGGGTGTGCCATGGGACGGGGAGGGGCATGTCGCGCGCCGGCCGGTTACCGGTTCAGTGCGCTGCCGCGGCCGTCGGCCCGTTCAGGATTACGGGCCCGGCCACAGGCGGGAGGAGAGGCCACTCGTCTCATGATCGGTCGCGCGAGATCAACGGGAGGAGAGGTACTGGGCGCCGAGGGCGCGGAGGCGGGTGTGGGCGGACTCGTAGACCTCCGGGCCGCCGAGGTACGCCTTCGGGAGCTTGGCGACCATCGTGTAGTTGGTGTCGCACACGTTGCCCACGGGAGCCTCGGCGCCCTGGCTGATCAACTGGTAGGCGTCCAGCTCGTCGAGCCCGGTCAGCGACGCCGTCCAGGTGACGAGGTCGTGCTGGCTGATCCGGTAGGCGTCCTCCAGCGGGCGCGCCGAACCCGTCGACATCAGGTGCCCGTCGTCCTCCAGGCGCGGCCACGGAGTGGCGACGCCCTTGATCAGCTCGACGGCGACGACGGTGTTCATCGCCGCCTCCACCGCCGTGCCGCAGACCTCGCCGTGCCCCTGGCGGCAGTGCCCGTCACCGATGGAGAACAGCCCGCCCTCGACGTTGACGCCCAGATAGACCGTGACCCCGGCCCGCAGCTCGGGGGTGTCCATGTTGCCGCCGTGGGCGTCCGGCGTGATCGTCATCCTCGCCTCGGAAGCGGCAGGGGCGACGCCCACGGTGCCGTGCATCGGGTCGAGCGGCATCTCGACGCTGAAGTCGCCGCGCCTGGCCCGGTAACGCACGACCCGCTTGTCCACGTCGACCTCGTACAGCCACACGACCTCTTCGAGGGGCGGGTGCAGCATCGCCGTGGTGTGGGTGGCGGTCAGCGCACCGAAGTGCGGGAACGTCGTGGAGACCGCCCAGTCGCGTGCCGGTTCGATGGAGACGAAGTGCAGCGCGAGCGTGTCGCCCGGCTCGGCCCCCTCGACGTGGAAGGGCCCGGTGACCGGGTTCAGGTACGGGAACTCGCACACCTTCGAGGGGAGGTCTTCGAAGCCGCGCACCCGTCCGCCGAAGCAGTCTTCGGTGAAGAGCTCCACGACCGTGCCCGGCTTGATCCTGCCCACGGCGGGACGGCCGCCGAACGTGTAGGACAGTTCCTCGGCGCTGGGCTGGTAGGAGACGACGTTCACTCGGAGACCTCCGTGTTGATCGCGGACAGGGTGGGACGCCGGCCCATCATGTAGCTGCCGGCGAGGACGAGGACGCCGATCGCGAGCCAGACGAAGCCGAGCACCTGGGCGGCGACCTTGGCGTTGATGACGACGTAGAGCAGGATCAGGAAGCCGATGGCCGGGGCGACGAGGTGCCGCCACCAGTCGCGGCTGCCCTTGCGCACGACGTAGTGCACGACCACGGACACGTGCAGGGCGAGGAACGCCGTCATCGCGCCGAAGTTCACCAGCGTGCCCAGCAGCGTGATGCCGTCGTCGCGCGAGCTCATGTACAGCCCGAGGGCCAGGGACACCACGGCGACCAGGAAGGTGGCGTTGACCGGCACCTTGTGCTTCGGGTGGACCTTGCCGAGGAAGCTCGGGAGCTGGCGGTCGCGGGCCATCGCGAACAGCAGGCGCGAGGTAGCAGCCTGGGCGACGAGGGAGTTGGCGAAGCCCCAGGCCACGGCGGTGGCGACGGCGGTGAGCACGCTCAGCCAGTGGCCGCCCGCGTACGCGGCCGTGTCGTAGAAGGCCGTGCCCGCCGGGTCGCCCTTGGTGAGGAGCTCCTCGCGGTTGGGCGCGAGCAGCGCGGCGACCCAGGTCTGCACGACGAACAGCACGCCCGCCAGCGCGAGCGCGTAGATCATCGACCGGCCGAGCTTCCGGGTGTCCTCGCGGCTCTCCTCGGCCAGCATCGAGATGCCGTCGAAGCCGAGGAACGACAGCACCGCCACCGACACGGCCCCGAACACCAGCGGCCAGGAGAACGTCGAGGAGTCGAACAGCGGGCTGAGCGCGTTGCCGTGCCCCTTGCCCTGCGCGAGGGCGACGAGCCCGATGACCAGGAAGACGGCCAGCACGATCAGCTCGGCCACCAGCATGATCTTGTTCATGCGCGCGGTCATCTCGATGCCGAGGTAGTTGACCACGGTGTTGAGCACGATGAAGCCGATCAGCCAGCCCCAGATCGGCACGGCCGGGACGAACGACGCCATGGCCGCGCTCGCCACGAGGTACAGCAGGGCGGGCACGAGCACGTAGTCGAGCAGGATCACCCAGCCCGCGAGGAAGCCCACGGGGGCGGAGATCCCGCGTCCCGCGTAGGTGTAGACCGAGCCGGCCATCGGGAAGGCCCGCGCCATCTGGGAGTACGACAGCGCCGTGAACGCCATCGCGACCATGCCGATGACGTAGGCCAGCGCCACCATGCCGCCCGAGGCCTGGAAGACGCCGCCGAAGATGCCGAAAGGCGCGATCGGCACCATGAAGATCAGGCCGTAGATCAGCAGGTCGGTGAAGCTCAACGACCGCTGCAACTCCTGCTTGTAGCCGAAGCGCTCCACGCCGGGACCGGCGCCCGGCGGGGACGCGGACGATGGCGAGATATCGGAGGGAGAAGACATGGACGGCTCCTTCAAACGCGGGGGCAGAGCCGTACGATAGGGGTATTCCTTGAAAACGAAAAGATTTCCATTGAAAGTTTTACGCGCCGGTCACACCGCACCCGCCGGTCACACCGCACCCGCCGGTCACACCGCACCTGCCGGTCACACCGCACCTGCCGGGCACACCGCGCGGGCCGGGCACGGTCACACCGCCCAAGCCGGTCAGACCGTACGGGCCGGTGATGGTCACGCCGTACGGCCCGGCCTAGGCGGAGGTCACCATCTGGAAGTCGAGCCCGTCGGCCCGTCCCACGTAGACCCGCTGCCGCACGTGGCGGTCGGTGAGGGTGAGGCGGCCCCGGCCGCTGGTGATCGTGGTGCCGTCGGCGACCGCCTCGATCGCGGGGACGGCGAGGCTGCCGGCGCGGCCCGCCAGCGCCGCGAGCATGAGCACGCCCTCGTAGCAGCCGTGGCCGTGCCCGTTCAGCAGCGGGGCGGACGGGCCGAACCGCCTGGCGTAGCGCTCGGCCAGGCTGAGGTTGGCGTCGGTGGCGATGCTCCCGAAGTAGCCCATGGCGGCGTACAGCTCGCCGGTGGAGTCGCCACCGATGGCCAGCAGGCCGTGCTCCTCCAGCGCCCCGCACAGCCGCGCGCATCCGAGCCCGCTCGCCGTGAAGGCCCGGTTGAACGTGACCAGGTCGCTGCCGATGAGGTTGAGCAGCACCGCGTCGGGCCGTACGGCGGCCAGCTCCTCGATCAGCGGGGCCATCGCGGCGGTGCCGGACGGGACGAACCGCTCGCCGACGACGGTCGCGGACCGCGCCCGGATGTGCCGGCGCGCCGAGGCGTGGACCAGGCGCGGCCAGACGTAGTCGTTGCCCAGCAGGAACCAGCGCTTGGCACTCCGGTGGTCGATCAGCCAGTCGAGACCCGGGCCGACCTGCCGGGACGCCGGCTCGCCGAGGAAGTAGACCCCGGGGTCGCGCGCGCGGCCCTCGTAGGGCGGCGTGTAGACGAAGGGGACCGCGCCGCCCAGCGAGCGTTCGATGGCGACGCGCACGTCACTGGCGTGGGTGCCGACGAGCGCCTGCACGGCTCCCGCGCGCACCAGCCCGTGGACCTCGCGGGCGACCTGGGCCGGGCTCCGGCCACCGTCGACGAGGACCAGCTCGACCGGCCTGCCGAGCACGCCTCCTGTGGCGTTGACCTCGGAGGCGGCCAGCATGGCGCAGTTGATCGCGCACGGGCCGAGAAGGCCGAGCACGCCGGAGACGGGCACCACCAGGCCGACGCGGAGCGTTTCGGCCCTGAGCAGGTGAGCTTCAAGGGGGTCGATGACCACCGTGACGGGATCGGCCACGTGCAAGAGTATCCTCCTTGCGCACTCACGGACGAAGGGAGCCTCGATGGTGACGGCGGAGTCCGATGAGGACGGATGGGCGCGGCGATCGTCCGTGAGATCGGCCGGGAGCGGCGGGGGGCGGGAATCGGCCGGGGACGGCGGAGGGCGGGAGACCTCCGTGCGATCGGCGACGACGACGGGGCTCGGGTCCTCGCTGGCGTACCTTCTGAGCCGCGCCGAGCGGAGCGTCAACCGGGACCTGGCCTCGGTGCTCGCCGCCGAGGAGGTGACCGTCGACCAGTGGCGGATCCTCCAGGCGCTCGCCGACGGCCGGGGTCACACCATGGGCGACCTCGCGGAGGCCGCGCTCATGCCGCACCCCACGCTGACCAAGGCGGTCGACCGGCTCGTGGAGCGGGCGGTGGTCTACAGGGGCCATGATCCGGCAGATCGCCGCAGAGTGGCGGTTTTCCTCGCAAATCGGGGCAATGACCTTCTGAGCCGCCTGGAGGCGGGCATCGCCGAGCACCACCGCGCGATCCTCGCGACGTACGGCGCCGAGCGCACCGAGCGGCTCATGCACGAGCTCGAACTGCTGGTCAGGTCCCTCGAAGGCTGACCTCCACCAGGGCGAGTTTGCGCATATGGTTCATAACGCTGCTCCAAAGGGGAGGTCAAGTGCCCGACTTGCTGGTAGGGCCGATGCTGCGGTACGTCGACGAGACGAGCGCGTCCATATGGGTCGAGACGAGCGAGCCGTGCGAGGTCACGGTCGCGGTCGACGGTACGCACGCGGCCGACCGCACCTTCACCGTGCACGGTCATCACTACGCGATCGTCGACATCGAGGCCACCGGGGCGTACACCGTCGAGCTCGACGGGGAGCGCGTGTGGCCGGTCGAGGGCTTCCCCGACAGCCGGATCTGCCCGCTGGAGGAGCTCAGCCGCGTGGTCTTCGGCTCCTGCCGGACCACCGTCCCCCACGACGAGGCGCACGTGGCCACCCACGGCGTCGACGTGCTCCGCGAGTACGGTCAGCGCCTGCTGCAGGGGGAGGACCTGCCCAGCCTGGTGCTCTTCCTCGGCGACCAGGTGTACGCGGACGAGCCTTCGCAGGAGATGCTCGACTTCATCCACGCCCGCAGGCAGGACGGGCCTGACGAGATCGTCGACTTCGAGGAGTACGCCGAGCTGTACCGGCAGGCCTGGACCGACCCGGTGGTCCGCTGGGTCCTGTCCACCGTGCCCAGCGCGATGATCTTCGACGACCACGACGTTCGCGACGACTGGAACACCTCGGTGGCCTGGCGGGAGAAGATGGCCGAGGTGCCGTGGTGGTCCGCCCGGATCACCTCCGCGCTCGGCGCGTACTGGGTCTACCAGCACCTCGGCAACCTCTCGCCGTCCGAGCGCAAGGCCGACCCCATGTACGCGGAGCTCCACCGGAGCGAGGGCGACGGGGCCGCCGCCCTCGACGCGTTCGCGAAGAGGGCCGACGAGGATCCCTCCTCGACGCGGTGGAGCTACACGCGCGACATCGGCAGGACCCGCCTGATCATGCTCGACACCCGGTGCGCCCGGCAGCTCGACCCCCGTCGTCGCCGCATGCTCGACGACGAGGAGTGGAACTGGTTCACCGAGCACGCCACCGGCGACCTCGACCACCTGCTCATCGGATCCTCGGTCCCGGTCTTCCTCCCGAGCGGCATCTTCGACGTGGAGAGCTGGAACGAGGCCGTCGCGGGCGGGGCGTGGGGCCGCAGGGCGACGGCCTGGGGCGAGAAGATCCGCCAGGCGCTCGACCTCGAACACTGGGGAGCGTTCCGCCGGTCGTTCGAGGAACTGGGCGGCGTGCTCGCCGACGTGGCCGCGGGGCGCAGGGGAAGGGCGCCCGCCACCATCGTGCTGCTCTCGGGGGACGTGCACTACTCGTACCTGGCGGCGGCGGGCCCGGCGTCCGCCGACCTGGAATCCGCCCGAATCTACCAGGCGGTCTGCTCGCCGATCCGCAACCCGCTGAGCCGCACGCTGCGCCTCGCCAACGTGATCGGGTCGTTCGGGGTGGCCAGCGTCATCGGCGGCGTCCTCACCCGTACGGTCCGGTTGCCCCGGCGGCGCCTGCGCTGGAAGATCACCAACGGCCCGTGGTTCCCCAACGCGCTCGCCGCCCTGGACCTCGACGGCCGCTCGGCGGAGCTGCGCTGGCACACCGCCCGCCCCACCTTCGAGGAGCTGACCAAGGTACGGCTCGCGCCCTGAGGCGCGAGCCGAACCCGGCAGGCGAACGACGCCCTACTTGGCCGCCAGCTCGGAAAGGACGGCGGCGAGCTGGTCGACGGCCCAGTTGAGGTCCTCTTCCGAGACCACCAGCGGGGGCGCGAGGCGGATCGTTGAACCGTGGGTGTCCTTGGCGAGGACCCCGCGCCGCATCAGGCCTTCGCAGACCTGGCGGCCGGTGCCGATCGAGGGATCGATGTCCACGCCCGCCCACAGGCCCCGCCCGCGTACCGCGACGACGCCGTGGCCGCCCTGGCCGGCCGGCCCGATCAGGGCGCTCAGCCTCTCGTGCAGGAGCGCGCCGAGCTCCTTGGCCCTGGCCTGGTACTCGCCGGTCCCCAGCAGCTCGATGACGGCGTTGCCGACGGCGCAGGCCAGCGGGTTGCCTCCGAACGTGGAGCCGTGCTGTCCGGGCTTGATGACCCCGAGGACGTCGGCGTTCGCGACCACGGCGGACACCGGGACCACGCCCCCGCCGAGCGCCTTGCCCAGCACGTACATGTCCGGGACCACGCCGTCGTGGTCACACGCGAAGGTGTCGCCGGTGCGGCCGAGGCCCGACTGGATCTCGTCGGCGATCAGCAGCACGTTGTTCTCGGTGCAGATCTCCCTGACCTGGCTCAGGTAGCCGGTCGGCGGCACCAGCACGCCCGCCTCGCCCTGGATGGGCTCGATCAGCACCGCGACCGTGTTCTCGTCGATCGCGTCGTGGATCGCCTCGGCGGAGCCGTACTTCACGATCGTGAACCCCGGCATCGCGGGGCCGAAGCCGTCACGGGCGTCCGGGTCGGTGGAGAAGCTCGCGATCGTGGTGGTACGGCCGTGGAAGTTGTCCTCCATGACCACGATGTTCGCCTGGCCGGGGGCGACGCCCTTGACCTCGTAGCCCCACTTGCGGGCCACCTTGATCGCGGTCTCGACGGCCTCGGCGCCGGTGTTCATCGGCAGGACCATGTCCTTGCCGCACAGGTCGGCCAGCCCCTGGCAGAAGTCCGCGAACTGGTCGTGGAAGAACGCCCGGCTGGTCAGCGTGACCCGCTGGAGCTGCTCCTGGGCCGCCTGGAGGATCTTGGGGTTGCCGTGCCCGAAGTTCAGCGAGGAGTACCCCGCCAGGCAGTCGAGGTAGCGCCTGCCCTCGACGTCGGTGACCCAGGCGCCACGCGCCTCCCGCACGACGACCGGCAGGGGGTGGTAGTTGTGCGCGCTGCGCCGCTCGCTGAGCTCGATCAGTTCCTGGGTTCTGCTCATGTGCGGATCTCCAGAGTGCAGCACTTCGGACCGCCGCCGGCCTTGCGCAGTTCGCTCAGGTCGACGGGGATGACGTTGAGACCCCGGCGCTTCAGCTCCTGGGACAGCTCGCCCGCCTCGACGTTGACGATCACGTTGTGGCCGTCGCTGACGGCGTTGAGCCCGAGCACGGCGGCGTCGTCGGCGGAGGCGAGGACGGCATCGGGGAACATGTGCCGCAGCACCTCCTGGCTGCCCGGCGAGAACGCGCCCGGGTAGTACGCCACGTTGCGCCCGTCGATCGGGAACAGCGCGGTGTCGAGGTGGTAGAAGCGGGGGTCGACCAGGTCGAGCGTCACCACGGGGCGGCCGAGGAACTCCTGGGCCTCCTTGTGCGCGGTGATCGCCGTACGGAAGCCGGTGCCGGCGAGGATCACGTCGTCGAGGGTCAGGAAGTCGCCCTCGCCCTCGTTGGTCTGCGTCGGCTCCATGGCCGGGCCGTACCCGTTGGCGGTGAACCAGTTGAGGTAGGCGGGTCCCTCGGCGGTGCGCTCGGCGGTGGCGAACTTCGCGCCGTAGACCCGGCCGCCGACCACCAGGGCCCCGTTGGCGGCGAAGACCATGTCCGGCAGGCCGTCGATCGGGTCGATCAGGCTGACCGTGTGGCCCAGTTCCTCGTAGACGTCCTTGAGACGCTCCCACTGGCGGACGGCGGTGGCGGCGTCCGCCCCCGCGCTCGGGTCCATCCAGGGGTTGATCGCGTACTCGACCGCAAAGTATTCGGGACGACACATGAGGTAATGCCGGCTGTGGGCCATCTATCACTCCGTCGGAAACGGCTGGTCAAGGATGGCTTCAGCCTAGGAACGGCGGCAGGTCCGGGCCAGGCGCGGACCTTGCGCGCTCGCGTGGATCGGTTGCGTTGTCAGCCGTGCAAGCGGTGATTTGTTGCGTATGGGCGGAAAGCCGTTTAAGTGGTCACAACCAGATGGTCGTGCGGGTTACGGGATGTTTCATCGGTGTGTCGGCGCGTGCCGTGGCGCCCCACCGGCCTCAGACCTCATGGGGCGCTCCGTTACGTGAGTGAGGGGGGTCGTCGATGAGGCGGGAGAGCACGATCGCGCTCTTGGTGCGTACGACGAACGGCTCGGAGGCCACGCGCTCGATCACCTGCTCGACGTGCCGGACGTCCTTGGCGCGGATGTGCAGCAGGGCGTCGGCCTCGCCGGTGATCGTGCAGGCGGAGATCACCTCGGGATGGCGCGCGACGGCCATGCCGATCTCGGCGGGGGAGGTCTTGCCCCGGCAGAAGAGCTCGACGTACGCCTCGGTGGTCCAGCCGAGTGCCGAGGGCTCCACGCGCGCGGTGAAGCCGGTGATGGCTCCGGTGCTCAGCAGTCGGTCGACCCGCCGCTTGACCGCAGGGGCCGAAAGCCCGATTTGATGCCCAATTTCGGCGTATGTCGAGCGAGCGTCCTCGACCAAGGCTCCGACAATCGCACGATCAAGCGCATCCAACTCCACGGTGCCTGTATACAGCCGCTTCGCCTCCGGTACACAGTTAGTAGTCACTCCAAAGTTCAAGTAACTCCAAGTTTGGTCTGTTCGTCCTCGCCGGCGTGGCCGCCGGCACCCGGCGCTTCCAGCGCGAGAACGCCTGACACATGCGAAAGGCCGGGTGGAGAAGGGGAGCCCCCTTCTGCACCCGGCCTTTGCCGCGTCCTGTACTCGTGCGGGTCCTACCCCCTGTCGGCCTCGCCGGTCGCCTGCTCCAGGGCGTCCTCGGGGGATGCCTCCAGGTCGTCGGAGGCCTGGGCGAGGGCGCTCTGCTTGTCGAGGCCGACCCAGCTCTTGACGCTCTCGATGGCGAACAGCACGCCGAGGTACACCGACATCACGGCGACGACCCAGGTCAGCAGGCCGAGGGCCGCGCCGGCGCCGAGGAGCAGCAGCCGGACCTCCCAGCCGAGCCCGGCCTGGAACACCCACGGAGCCGGCCAGATGCTCTGCCGCGTGCGGTACACCGTGTCGTAGGTGTGGTAGCCGACGACGTAGATGAGCACGAACAGCAGCCACTTGGGCGTGCCGGCGGCCAGCCCGAGCACGATGACCGTCAGGAACTCGGTGCCCCTGATCAGCGGCGGCACCAGCCAGTCGAACCTGCCGAGGTGGTCGCGCGGCGCGGTCGGCACCATCAGCGCCACCATCACCAGCACCGGGAGCAGCATGACCGCCCCCTTGGCGGGCGCGGCGCCGTCGCCAAGCACGCCGGTCACGCCGATGGCGATCACGGCGAGCAGCGAGGCCAGCCCGGCGGGCACCGGAGGCAGCCCCGGGCCCATCTTGTCGCGCAGCAGCGCCACCAGGGGCCCGTCGTCGCGGTAGGCGAGCAGGCGGGCCGTCTGGATCCGGCGGCGCTCCTCGTCGGGATCGGGAACGGGGGCGGCTGCGGCCTGCGGATGGGTGATCATGCGAGCGACCTCATGAGACGTCCGGTGAGGGTGTAGGTGGCCGCGACGCCGCCCCAGATCACGAGCGTGAGGAACGTGACCCGGGGCTCGAAGATGGCCGCGGTGATCGCGATGGCGGCGAAGCGCTCGCCGATGGGGAAGACGATCATCTTGCGGGCCCAGTGGACGGCGCGGAACCGCCCGGCCTGGGTCCACAGCTTGAGCAGCCCGCGCACGCCGGTGCTGCGCGAGGCCCGGCGCTGCTCCAGCGCCTCACGGAGCGGCCGGTCGTCGGTGGCGGTGAGCGCCAGCGTCGGCAGCGGCACGGGCGGCTTGCGCCGGTTGGCCGCGCCGAAGGAGAAGTCGAGCAGGTGCCGCACCGACTGCACCGACAGCGCGACCAGCGCCAGCGTCCACACGTCGCCCTGACCGGCGACGATGGAGCCGACGGCGAGGCCGGCGAACACGATGTACTCCTTGGCGCGGTCGAACGTGGCGTCCAGCCACGCACCCAGCACGCCGAACTTGCGGGCGTACCGGGCCACCTGGCCGTCGACGCAGTCGAACACGAAGGCGAAGTAGATCAGCAGGCCGCCCGCCACCCAGCCCGGGCGCGTGCCCGTGGCGAAGGCCAGCGCCGAGAGCACCCCGAGCGCGATCGAGATCAGCGTGACCTGGTTGGGCGTGAGGCCCCGCCGGGCCGCCCACCGGGCGATGAAGCGGGAGTAGGTGCTGACGAAGTACGTGGTGAAGAAGCCGTCGGCGCCCTTGACCGCGTTGTTCAGGCGGGCGCGGTCCTCGTCGAACTCCGACATCGCGGCCACGGCCGCGTCGGCCTCGGTCTGGGAGCCGACCCGGGAGAAGAACAGGTCCCTGCGGCCGCGGGTGCCGACGGAGACGCCCCTGCGGACGAGGCCGAGCACGATCAGCTGGACCAGGTCGTCCTCGGGGCCGAACAGGTGGGCCAGGTCGGCGAGCTCGCGGGCCGTCTCGGCCAGGGTGGCCGCGTGGCGCTGGTGCAGGTGGAGCGGGCCGAGCGCCACCGCGTTCGGCCGGGTGACCTGGTGATAGGCAGAACCGGCGGAGATGACGCGCGAGCGGCCCGCGCGCAGCCGTACGGGCAGGCCTTCGAGGACGCGGTCGCCGATCTCGGGCTCGGCCTCCTCGATCGGGATGTCCGGCTGGATCGGCTCGCCGTGCTCGTCCTCCTGGCGCGGCTCCTTGACGATCAGCGCCAGCGCGCCCCGCTTGGACTTGGTGATCTGGTAGATCAGCTCGTCGTGGATCACGACGCCGGCGGGGATGAGGAAGAGGTTGTCCGTCGTGTGCTCGACGGCGTCGGCCAGTGCGCGCAGATCCCCGGCCAGGTCGCCGGACTCCACGACCGTGCCGGGGAACGACCGGTAGTCGCCGGCGTCGCCCTGACGGACGAGGGCGACGGGCTCGGGGTCCATCGAGGCCACTTGGCCGTGCAGCCGGGATAGGACCGTGGGCGAGCCGGGTAGCGACGTCAGCACCAGGCGACCGGGCGGGACGTGCTTTTCGGGAGAACCGATCGGGCCGGGCGATGCGCCCAGCAGGACCACGCGGGTCATGTCACCCTTTCAGGCAGCGTGCGGGGGGCGGAGGCGATTAACAGGGGGTGTCGCCAGGGAGCAAAGTTTAGTGACTGTTCTTCCAAAGGATGGCATCCATGGTTGACCCGAGATCGATTCGTCGCTTGCGGGTGTCACATCCTGTTTCGTGTGTCCCTGGGTTCCCTTTCGATTCGTGGTCTCACCTGGGGGAAGCCGGTGCCGGGCTCGCCCGGCGGCCGCATCGGGCCGGCATCCGATTCGTCCTCGGGCTGCGGCACGTCCCTAGACTGGGCGGGTGAACCTCTACCGTGACGAGGGCGTCGTGCTGCGCACCCAGAAGCTGGGCGAGGCCGACCGCATCGTCACGATCCTGACCAAGCGCACCGGCAAGGTGCGGGGGGTCGCCAAGGGGGTCCGGCGCACCACCTCCAGGTTCGGCGCGCGACTGGAGCCGTTCACCCACGTCGACCTGCAACTCCACACTGGGCGCTCGCTCGACGTGATCACGCAGGTCGAGACGCTCCGGCCGTACGGGGAGTCGCTGGTCTCCGACTACCCCCGCTACACCGCGGGCACCGCCATGCTGGAGACCGCCGACCGGCTCACGGTGGGCGAGAAGGAGCCCGCGCTCCGGCAGTTCCTGCTGCTGCTCGGCGGGCTGCGCACGCTCGTCGAGGGAGGCCACGAGGCCAGGCTCGTCCTGGACGCCTACTTCCTGCGGTCCCTCGCGGTCGCGGGCTACGCGCCCGCGCTCGACTCCTGCGCCCGCTGCTCGACCCCCGCGATCAGGGCCTTCGCCATCGCCGCGGGCGGCGTGGTCTGCGGCGGGTGCCGCCCGCCGGGGGCCGCCGTGCCCGCCGCCGAGACGATCGGCCTCATGATCGCGCTCATCCGCGGCGACTGGGACTCCGCCGACGCCTCCGAGCAGCGGCACCGCACCGAGTGCAGCGGCCTGGTCGCGGCATACCTGCAATGGCACCTCGAACACGGAATACGCTCGCTACGACATGTCGAGCGCGTCTGAGCCGCGCCCGGCCCTCCCACGGACACCCAGACAGACACACCCACCCACCTCCCGACAGACACGCACAGGAGAAACCGACCGTGAACGTCCGCCCGCCCACCCCTCACCCGTCCGGGGCGGTCCCGCCCCCGATCCCGCGCGAGCTGGTCCCCCGGCACGTGGCGATCGTCATGGACGGCAACGGGCGCTGGGCGAAGGCGCGCGGGCTCCCGAGGACCGAGGGTCACAAGGCGGGTGAGGCCTCGCTGTTCGACGTGATCGAGGGGGCCATCGAGCTCGGCGTCCCCAACCTGTCGGCCTATGCCTTCTCCACCGAGAACTGGCGCCGTTCCCCCGACGAGGTCCGCTTCCTGATGGGGTTCAACCGCGACGTGATCCGCCGCCGCCGCGACGAGCTGCACGCCATGGGCGTCCGGGTGCGCTGGGCCGGGCGGCCCGGCCGGCTCTGGAAGAGCGTCATCAAGGAGCTCCAGGACGCCGAGGAGATGACGCGCGACAACCGCACGCTGACCCTGCAGTTCTGCGTGAACTACGGGGGCAGGGCCGAGATCGTCGACGCCGCGGTGAAGCTGGCGCAGGACATCGCCGCCGGCAGGGTCAGGGCCGACAAGGTCTCCGAGCGCACCTTCGCCCGCTACCTCGACGAGCCCGACATCCCCGACGTCGACCTGTTCGTACGGTCCTCCGGCGAGCAGCGCACGTCCAACTTCCTGCTCTGGCAGTCGGCGTACGCCGAGATGGTCTTCCTCAACCAGCTCTGGCCCGACTTCGACCGCCGTGACCTGTGGCAGGCCTGCGAGGCGTTCGCCAAGCGTGACCGCAGGTACGGCGGTGCCCTCCCCAACCAGGTCTGAGCACTCGGGCAGGGCGCTCAGAGGGAGCAGTCGCAGCACGCGCCGTCGCAGGCGCACGTGCCGCAGCCGTCGCAGGACCGCAGGTAGCAGCGGTCGTCGCAGGGGCGGCCGTTCCTCTTGCTCCACCTCGGGCGCCACATCCCGCAGGTGAAGAAGGTCGCCACCCCGGCGGCGGACTTGCGGACGAACCCGGGGCGTTCGTAGGAGGCTCCGGGCGCCGTGAGGGCGAAGGTCCGCTCCACCGCCCGGCTCACCTCGGTGCCGAGCAGCACCTGCACCAGGTGCCGGTCCTCCAGTTCCACCTCGCGCAGGGCGAGGTCCAGGCCGTGCGCGGCGTCGTCGCAGAGCCGCCAGGCCTCCTGCCGGGTGGCGCCGGTCGCGGTGAGCGGGTTGAACGCCCCGCGCGCGTCGTCGTCCGCCTGGTCCTCCACCGCGTCCAGCAGGTGGGCGATCCGACCGAAGAACCGGCCCGCCTCGGCCAGCGGGGCCGCGTTGCCCGCCCTCCCCGACAGGGTGGCCGTGTGCGCGAACGCGGCGGCCACCGCGTCCTCCGTGGGCCTCGTCAGCTCCATCAGCGTGGCCACGGCCCCACCCCTGAAGTCGTCCCTTCCCTCCGGGGCGAGCACACCGGGGGCCCCGGGCGCGGCGAGGCGGCGTTCCAGGTCGAGCTGGCGGTCGATCGTCGCGGTCAGCACGCCGGCGTCGAATCCGACCGAAGTGCCCATGCGGGCGCCGGCCGCCTCCCACCGGGCCGCCAGGAGCCTGCGGGCCGGGCCGGTGCCGGGGGCGGCGTCGCCGTCCGCCACGTGGTCGCGGAGCTTGCCCGCCGCGAGGACGAGCGAGACCGCGGCCGCCAGCCGTACCCCCTCCGCGCGGGCGTCGACCACGTCGGCCTGCCTGAAGCCGCGCAGCGCGCACGGCCCGGCCGTCCGGTGCGGTGAGGCGGCCGTCCCCTGAGCCTCGGTGAGCACCGAGATGATCAGCCCGTCGTAGTTGGTGGCCAGCCGGGCGCCCTGGCCCTGTCCGTCGCGGAGGGTGAGGCAGAGCCCGCACAGGTGCGCCAGCCAGGCGCGGTGCAGCGATGGGCAGGAGTGTTCCCCGCAGGGGCGAATGATCCCGAACATCTTGCCTCACATACTTCGGGAGATCTGCGGACCTGGTCCGCTTCTGTCGCGCCAGAATCTACCGGTCCGCACCCCGCGCCGCCTCAGCCTCGCGGGGGACTTCTCACGCCCTGCGGCGGGCGCGATAGGCGGCGACGTGCATGCGGTTGCCGCAGGTGCGGCTGTCGCAGTAGACCCGCGAACGGTTGCGGGACTCGTCCACGAAGACCTTGTCGCAGTCGGGCGCGGAGCAGGTGCGCAGGCGTTCCCACTCGCCCTCGACCAGCAGGTGGGCCAGCGCCACTCCGCAGTCGGCGGCCAGGTGCTCGGCCACCGAGGCCCCGGGGGCGAAGTAGTGCACGTGCAGGGGGAAGCCGTCGTGCTCGGTCAGGCGGGCCGTGATCTGGGTGCGGTCGAGCAGGACGTTGAGCCGGGTGACCGCCGTGGCCGAGTCGGGAGCGGTGAAGACCTCGTGGAACGTCGTGCGCAGGGCGCGCACCTGCTCCAGGTCGGCCGCGCCGACCACCTCGATGCCGCTCATCTCGTGGCGCTTGACGAACGCGTCGAGATCGCCGGTGCCGGTCAGGCCGTCCGGGCCGCCCGTTTCGGGCGCGGTGTTGACCAGGTCGGCCACGGCGGCGAGCGAGCACACCATGTCATGGCTGAATGGCATGGTCTCTCCTGTTGGACGTGGTGCGGGCGGCGGCACGGTCGCCGGGGGGCGCGGAAGCCGCTCGCGCTCCGGACTCCCGGTCCCGGAAGCGTATCCGGTCGGGGGGCCCGTACAAGATTGCTCCAGGGAGAGACGTCCGGGACGTGGCCAGGAGGCGGCCGGTCCGGGACGGACGGCGAACGGCCCGCCGGGGACGTACCCGGGGGCCGCCGGACCGGCGGTCAGCCCGCCGAGGCGATGGCCGAGCAGGAGGGGCAGGTGCCGAAGACCTCCACGGTGTGCGTGATCGCCGTGAAGCCGTGCTCGGCGCCCACGCCCTCCGCCCACCGCTCGACGGCGGGCCCGGCCACCTCCACCGTACGGCCGCAGTGGCGGCAGACCAGGTGATGGTGGTGGGTGCCGGTGGCGCAGGCCCGGTAGACCGACTCGCCGTCGTCGGTGCGCAGCACGTCGATCTGGCCGGAGTCGGCCAGCGCCTGCAGGGCGCGGTACACGGTGGTGAGCCCGATCTTGGCGCCGTCGGAACGCATCTGGGCGTAGATGTCCTGCGCGCTCCGGAAACCCTCACTGTGGACGAGGATGTCCCGCACGGCGTCTCGGCGGTTCGTCATCGGCTGCACTCCCATGCACGGCATGACCACACGTTCATGTACTGGGCCTGTGTACGGCATGACCGTACGCTCATGTACTGGGCTCCTGTGAACGACCTCGCCGTACGAATCTACCCACGCCGAGGGCCAGGACGAAGCCGGCGAGCGCCAGGAGCACGATCGCGGCCCCCGGCGCGACGCTCGCGTAGAACGCGGACGTGAGCCCCCCGACCGTCGCGATCACACCGAGCGCCATGGCCAGCAGCATGGTCGTGGTGAAGCCGCGCGTGACCTGCTGACTGGTGGCCACCGGGACCACCATCAGGGCGCTGACCAGCAGCAATCCGACCACGCGCATCGCGATCACGACGGTGAGCGCGGCCGTCACCGCGATGAGCAGGCTCAGGAAGCGCACCGGCAGCCCGTTGACCCTGGCGACCTCCTCGTCCTGGCAGAGCACGAACAGCTCGCGGCCGAAGATCACCACCACGCCCAGAACGAAGGCCGCGAGCACCGCGATGACCCACACGTCCTCGGCGGTGACGCTGCTGATCGAGCCGAACAGGTAGGAGGTGAGCGTGGAGTTGCTGCCGCCGGGGGCCAGCCCGATGAGCAGCACCCCGCCCGCGATGCCTCCGTAGAACAGCAGCGCGAGCGCGACGTCCCCGGTCGTACGGCCGCGCGCGCGGACCAGCTCGATGGTCACCGCCCCGAGCACCGCCACCGCGACGGCGGTGAGCACGGGCGCGGTCCCGGTGAGGAAGCCGAGCGCCACGCCGGTCAGGGCCACGTGGCCGATGCCGTCGCCGAGCAGGGCGAGCCGCCGCTGGACGATGAAGGTGCCGACGGCGGGAGCCGCCAGGCCCACGAGCAGCGCGGCGATCAGCGCGCGCCACATGAAGTCGTACTCGAACATCTCGATCACTGCGTGGCCCCCGGGCTCATCGGCCCGCCGGACACCTCGTAGGCATGGGGACGCGCCTGCTCGTGGCCGGGGTGGGGGTGGCAGCTCGTCCCGTCCGGCGCGCCGTCGAGGACGGGGCCGTCATGACGGTGGCCCGGCCCGGCGGGTGGCGCGCCGTCGTGCAGGACGCGGCCGTCGCGCAGGACGACCGACCGTGTGATCAGCGGCGCCATCGGCCCCAGCTCGTGGGCGACCAGCAGCACGGTCTTGCCCTGCTCGACCAGCGTCGCGAGCGTGGCGGCCAGGTGCCGCTGGCTCTCGGCGTCCACGCCGGCCGTCGGCTCGTCCATGACGAACGTGTCCGGCTCGCCCGCCAGCGCGCGGGCGATGAGCACCCGCTGCTGCTGGCCCCCCGACAGCCACCCCACGGGGTCGCCGGCCCGTCCGGTGAGACCCACGGCGTCGAGCGCACTGGCCACGGCCGCCCGGTCCCCCGCGCTCGTACGGCGCAGCCGGCGCTGCCGGGCCACGCGGCCGGAGCCCACCACCTCGCGCACGGTGGCCGGCACCCCTCCGCCGACGGACAGGCGCTGCGGCACGTAGCCGATGCGCCACCAGTCGCGGAACCGGCCGGGCGGCACGCCGTACAGCTCGGCGGAGCCGGCCGACAGCGGCGTCAGGCCGAGAAGGGCCCGGATGAGCGTGGACTTGCCCGATCCGTTGGCGCCGAGGACGGCCACCACCTCGCCCGCCTCGATCCGCAGGTCGATGCCGCGCAGCACGGGCCGCCCGTCGAGGCTGACATGGCCGGCCGCCATCGCGAACGCGACGGGCGCGGCTCCCGGCGACTGCGCCGGGGCCACGCCGGTCGCCTGTGCTGATCGCGTCATGAGCATCCAAGTGCGGTGCGGAGAGCGGAGAGGTTCGCGCGCGCGGCGGACAGGTAGTCCCCTGCCGGGGGACGGCTCTCGATCGGGTTGAGAACCGCCGTCGTGGCGCCGACCTCCTTGGCGAGGACTTCGGCGACCTTGGGGCTGACGAGTTCCTCGGTGAAAATGGTAGTCACCCGCTCCCGCCTCGCGACCCCGGCCACCTCGGCCAGGCGGGCGGGGGAGGGCTCGGCCTCCGGGTCGACGCCGCTGACGCCGACCTGCTTGAGCTTGTAGCGGTCGGCCAGGTAGCCGAAGGCGGCGTGGCCGGTCACGATCGTGCGGCTGGAGCAGGTGGTCAGCCCCTGCCGGAACTCCTTGTCCAGGGCGCCGAGCTCCCCGGCCGCCGAGTCGGCCCGGCCGGTGTAGGCGGCGGCGTGCGCGGCGTCGGCCTGTGCCAGCCTCTTGCCGAGCTCGGTGACCACGGTGGCCAGCCTGCTCGGGTCGAGCCACACATGCGGGTCGTAGCCGGGCCCCCCGTGGGCGTCCTCGCCCTCCTGGTGCTCCTCCGCGCCCGCCGGCAGCGTGGTGATCGTGGAGGCGGCGTCGAAGGCCCGGTCCTTGGCGTGCTCCTGGACGGCGTCGTCGACCGCCGGCTGGACGCCCTTGACGTAGACGATCAGGTCGGCCCGCTCGATGTCGGCGATCTGGCGCGGGGTCAGCTCCAGGTCGTGCGGCTCGACGCCGGGCTGGGTCAGCCCGGTGACCGTGACGTCCGATCCGCCGACGCGGGTGGAGATCCACTCAAGGGGATAGAAGGCGGCCAGAACCCTCGGCTTGCCCGTGCCCCGCTCGTCCGCGGAGGCCTTGGTGCCCGCCGAGCACGCGGTCGCGGCGAGGAGAGCCCCGGCGCCGAGGAGGAGGGAGATGGCGCGAGGGCGCCGGTATGTGGACGGCTTGCGCCGGTTGTATCCGGACGAAAAGGGCATCACGCGCACAAGTATGCGCCAGAATGAAAACCGTTGTCAAAATCGTTGCTGGGCGCGTCCCTCAGAACAGCCCGAAACGGGCGGCGGCGACGGCGATCAGGAACGTCGCGAGCGCGACGCGCAGGATCCGGGCCCCCGTGCCCAGCGACGGCCACGACATGTACGCCAGCCAGCCCACGAAGCCGATCACCGGCAGGACCGCGACGCCACCCCGCCAGTCGGCCACGGCGAACCCCACCAGTAGCAGGATCACCAGGACGACAGGGAGGACCCAGCGCGGCAGCCCGTACAGGAAGACCAGCGGGGCCGCGCTCTTCTGCTCCACCGTGCGGCGCAGGCCCGTGGCCCCCGGCGTGAGGAAGTGCTCGCCCCGGGGAAGGGGCCGCGACGCCGTGCGACCGGCGCCCGTACGGCCGGTGGGCCGCCCGCGCTGCGCCAGCGGATGGTCGGGCACGCCACGCTTCGGCGAGGAGGACGAGGACGGCGAGGAGTCGCTGGGATCGTGCTTGTCGGCCACGCTTCGAGCCTAACGTCGGAGGGCTTCGTCACGGCACCCTATGCGTACTGGCATGCTGAACGGCATGCTTGCCCTCATCAGGTACTCCGTCCCGGACGCGCGGGCCGACGAGTTCGTCGAGAAGGCCACGTCGATCCTCGGCACGCTCGCCGCCCAGACCGGATATCTCGGCGGGCACGTCGGAAGATCCGTGGACGAGCCCGACCTGTGGGCGGTCGTCAGCGAGTGGGAGGGCGCCGGGTTCTACCGCCGGGCCCTGTCGGCCGCGCGCATGGAGATGTATCCGCTCATGACACTGATGATCAATGAGCCAAGCGCCTTCGAGGTTCTGGTCAGCAAACCTTGAACCGCGCGCCAGGGGCGGCTTGGCCCTGGACGCCGATTGTGGGCGGGTCGCGTCACCGGTTCCCCTAAGCTTGGGGGTGATCGGGCAGGTGACGCGCCCTCTGATCGATAAACCCAACCCCGACCGCCAGCCGGATGGAGATTCTTGATGGCCCGCCGTACCGACATCATGGACACGATCGTCAGCCTCGCCAAACGCCGCGGGCTCGTCTACCCGTCGAGCGAGATCTACGGAGGTCTGCGCGCGTCCTGGGACTACGGTCCCCTCGGTGTCGAGCTCAAGAACAACGTCAAGCGCGAGTGGTGGAAGTCCATGGTCCAGGGCCGCGACGACGTCGTCGGCCTCGACTCCTCGGTGATCCTCGCCCGCGAGGTGTGGGAGGCCAGCGGCCACGTCAGGGAGTTCGTCGACCCGCTGACCGAGTGCCAGTCCTGCCACAAGCGCTACCGCGCCGACCACCTCGAAGAGGCGTACGCCGAGAAGCACGGCGGCAAGGCCCCCGAGAACGGCCTGGCCGACCTGACCTGCCCGAGCTGCGGCACCAAGGGCGCCTTCACCGCTCCCCGCATGTTCAACGGCCTGCTCAAGACCTACCTCGGCGCCGTCGAGGACGAGTCCGGCCTGGCCTACCTCCGGCCCGAGACCGCGCAGGGCATCTTCATCAACTACCTCAACGTGCAGCAGTCGTCCCGCAAGAAGATCCCGTTCGGCATCGGCCAGATCGGCAAGTCGTTCCGCAACGAGATCACCCCGGGCAACTTCATCTTCCGCACCCGCGAGTTCGAGCAGATGGAGATGGAGTTCTTCGTCAAGCCGGGCAGCGACGAGGAATGGCACCAGTACTGGATCGACCAGCGCTTCCAGTGGTATGTCGACCTCGGCATCAACCGCGACAACCTCCGGCTGTACGAGCACCCGAAGGACAAGCTGTCGCACTACTCCAAGCGCACCGTCGACGTCGAGTACCGCTTCAACTTCACCGGCTCCGAGTGGGGTGAGCTGGAGGGGGTGGCCAACCGCACCGACTTCGACCTCACCACCCACGCGGCGGCCTCCGGCACCGACCTGTCGTTCTTCGAGCAGGACTCCGGCGAGCGCTACGTCCCGTACGTCATCGAGCCCGCGGCAGGCGTCGACCGCTGCACGCTGACCTTCATGATGGACGCGTACACCGTCGACGAGGCGCCCAACGCCAAGGGCGTCATGGAGCAGCGCACGGTCATGCGGCTCGACCACCGGCTCGCGCCGGTCAAGGCCGCCGTGCTGCCCCTGTCGCGCAACTCCGACCTGTCGCCCAAGGCCCGCGACCTCGCCGCCCAGCTCCGCCGCCGCTGGAACGTCGAGTTCGACGACGCGGGAGCGATCGGCCGCCGCTACCGCCGCCAGGACGAGATCGGCACGCCGTTCTGCATCACGGTCGACTTCGACACCCTTGAGGACCAGGCCGTGACGATCCGCGAGCGCGACTCCATGGCCCAGAAGCGCATCGCCCTCGACCAGGTGGACTCCTACCTGCGCCAGCACCTCAACGACTGAGTTCCGCTCCGGGCGGCGCCCGGTCCCACGACGGGGCCGGGCGCCGTCGGCGTTTCGGTCCGGCCTGTTCGCGCTGCGTCTCGTTCCGGCGGGTGATGCGCATCGCCGTCTTCGGCGGGAGGCGCTCATCGCCGTCGGTTTCTCGGCGGGCGATGTGCACGCCGTGGCAACCGCCGGGCCACGGGATGGTCACCGCGCGGGTCGAGAATGGTCGCTCTCCATCCTTCGAACGTGGGGGGTTTCACGTGAGCGGCACCGGCCACACCGGATACGACTGGTTCTCGCGCGGCGACACGGGCTACTGCTTCACCTTCGTGCGCGACCTCACGCCGGAGGAGGCGCTGCGCCGCGTCGGAGTCGAACCGCTCACCGACGAGGACGACGAGGACGACCTGCTGGAGGGCCTCCTGGTGGCGGAGCCCTGCGAGGGCGGCGCGCTGCTGATCGAGGAGAACGGCTACGCCGCCACCATGGACCAGGTCCTGCGTCCCCTCTCGGCCGGCACGGTGGTGGTGAGCGTGTTCCGCAACGTGAACTTCGACCAGACCTTCGTGCTGTACGAGGGGGGCGAGGAGATCCTCAGCTTCGACCCCCAGTTCCCCGGCGACTCCCGATCGGGCAGCGAGCCCGACCGCCACCTGGTGGAGATGCGCGAGCTCGGCCTGGTCACCGCCGACGGCGAGGACGGCCCCAAGGCGGACGTCACCACGGCGCTCGTCCTCGCGGAAAGCCTCACCGGAGTGCGGGCCCCCGAGAACCCGCAGACCGGCAGGGGAGTGCGGGGCATCCTCCCCGACTACTGAGCCGGCGTCAGCGCGGTGCGCCGAGCGACGACGGGGCGATGTACACGTCGTCGGCCTTGACGAACGCGACCCGGTGCCCGAGCTGGATCTGGTAGTACAGCGTGCGGCCCCTGACCACCGTGTGGGTGTCCTGGTCGAAGGTCACCGCGTAGTAGTACTCGCCGCGCGTCGCCAGGCCGACGGCGTACCGCTGGCCCTGCGGGATCGAGTACTGCAGGGGGACGATCGCCTGCACGGGCACGCCCTTCGGGTACGCCTCGGGCTCCGGATAGGCCCTGCCGTACACCGGCACGGAGTCGCGGCCGGGCTTCGGCGTGACGACCAGGCCGGTGGCGTTGACCGCGGTGGGGTGGTCATGGGGGTTGCGGAACCACGCGACCTGGCCGAGGTACCAGATGGCCGTCCAGTCGCCCTTCCTGCCGGCGAGCGCGTACTGCTGGCCCGTGGTGGCCCTGGCGCCGTGGTCGGAGACGTCGTACGTCGAGTCCCCGCCGGGCCTGCGCCCGATGTCCTTCACCAGGGGCGCGTCCTCGCTCGGCTCGGTGTGCAGCCAGACCGACGCGGAACCGTGCGGCGGGCAGTCCACGCCGGGCCTGTCGCAGCCGGTGTAGCGCGGCTGGTGGTTCGCGTAGTCCGTCCTGATCGTCACCATGCCGCCGTGCGCGCCGCCCCTGGAGGTGAACGGATGGCGCATCAGCTCGAAGTAGTGGCCCCAGTCCCAGTACGGCCCCGGGTCGACGTGCATGGTGGCCACGTTGCCGGGGATCGTGCCGGGGACGTTGTCGTGGCCGAGGATGTGCGCGCGGTCCAGCGGGATGTCGTACCGCTTGGCGAGGTAGCGCACCAGCCGGGCCGAGCTGCGGTACATCGCCTCGGTGTACCAGGAGCCGGCCTTGGCCAGGAAGCCCTCGTGCTCGATGCCGATGGACTTGGCGTTGACGTACCAGTTGCCGGCGTGCCAGGCGACGTCCTTGGTCCTCACGTGCTGGGCGATGTGACCGTCGGCCGAGCGGATCGTGTAGTGCCAGCTCACGTACGTGGGATCGGCCACGAGCCTGAGGGTCTTGTCGTAGGTCTCCTCGGTGTCGTGCAGGACGATGTAGTCGATCCGCTGGTTGCGCGGCCGGTCGGACAGGTCGTGGTTGCCGTAGTCGCCCGGGGCGTCCCCCAGCTTCTGGTAGGGCGCCGGGAACCATTCGCAGGCGAGCCTCTTCGGGCACTCGACGGTCTTGCCCTCGGCCTCGCGCAGCCCCAGGCGGTCCACTTGCTCCATGCGCGGAGCGATCTCCGGTGAGGCGGGCAGCGAAACCTTCTGACCGTCGTCGGTGACCCTGCTCACGCCCTCCTTGAGGGTGGTGAACACCTCGTCGGCGAACTGCCGGGCGGTCTCGGCGTCCTGCGCCCCCGAGTACCGGGCCACCGCGCCGTACCAGTCGGCCGGATCGGAGCTCGCCGGGATCTTCAGGTCCTTCTGGTACTGGGCGAGCAGGGCCGCTCCGCCGAGCAGGTTGGCACTCGGTTCCCTGACCAGCTGTTCCGCCGGGAGCCCGGTGAGGCGGGCGGCCTCGTCGGCCGTCTGCGACCCCGCTTCGGGCTGCTGCGCGGGTTCGGACGCCTTGGGGAGCTTGGACGGGCGCGCGTCGTCGCCGCGCGGGTCCTCCGCGCCCTCGCTGTGATGGGGGACGGCCCCGGCGAGGGCCGTGCGCGCGTCCGTCAGGTGCATCGGACCGTACCCGGCCGTGACGCTGGGAAGGCCGTGGTTGGTGTCCCAGCGGGACTCCAGGTAGGACACGCCGAGCAGGACGTTCTCGGGCACGCCGTACGCGGCGGCGGCCGACCTGTAGGCCTCCTGGCGGGAGGGCGGGGCGGCGGACGGATCGGCGTGGGCCGGGGGAAGGGTGACGAGCAAGGTCGCCGCCATGGAGGCGGTGACCGCAAGCGTTCTGCGCATCTGCGACCCTTTCTCAGTCAGAGCGCGCGCTCCTTGCGGGCGTCGTGGTCCACGAGCGCGACGGCGCCGCCCAGGTCCCGTAAGGTCCGGGCCTGCCGCGCGAAGTGCCCGTCGACACATCGCGACTTCAGCGGGTCCGCGCGGAAGACAAAGCCCGGGATCACGACGGTCACCATACGGGATCTTGACCTCTGATCCCACTCTTGTAATACGGCGTGTCAAGGAGTATTGCCGGGCCTTGGGGGAGCCTCCCCGGTCTCGGGGGACCGCTTCCCGCCGTGTAAGGATGAAAGAACGACATGCGGGACTGGTGCGGATTCGCCCTCGCAGCGCTCGCGATCAGGTTCGCGATCGAAGTCCCCGCCAGGCGTGCGGAAGCGCCGTCCTGCACAGGGGGAACGCATGGTGGAAGTCATCGGGGCCGGCATGGGCCGGACGGGAACGTACTCGCTCAAAGCGGCCCTGGAGCGTCTCGGCCGTGGGCCATGTCATCACATGTCCTCACTCGACGGCGATGTCGACCGGATCAGGGGATGGGAGGCGGCCGCACAGGGGGAACGGGTGGCCTGGGACGAGCTGCTGGAGGGATACCAGGCGACGGTCGACTGGCCCTCGTGCTACTTCTGGCAGGAACTGCTGGACGCCTACCAGGACGCAAAGGTGATCCTCACCGTGCGGGACACCGGCAGGTGGTACGCGAGCGTGCGTGACACGATCTACCGGTCCAGCCACCGGCAGCCGGGATGGCCCGGGATGCTGATGAGGCTGGAGGACGGGGCCTGCCGGGGGCTCAGGTGCCGCCGGCGGATGTGCGAGAGGGTCATCTGGGAAGGCACCTTCGGGGCCCGGTTCGGGGACCCTGAGTACGCGATGGGCGTCTTCGAGTGGCATACCGCCCACGTGCTGGCCGCGGTTCCCGCCGACCGGCTGCTGGTGTACGAGGTGTGCCAGGGGTGGGAGCCGCTGTGCGACTTCCTCCGGGTTCCCGTGCCGGACGAGCCGTTCCCCCACCTGAACGACACGGCGGCGTTCCAGAGCATGGCGGCCCGGCGTCGCAGGCGCGTCCTGACCCTGCGTCCCCCCGAGCCCGGCGGCGGCCAAACGGCGGTCCGGTGAACCGCCCGGTCCGGTGAGCGGGGGCGGTCGCGCGGCGGGTGCGGTGAGCGTGGGCGGTCATGTGCGGGTGTGGTGAGCGGGGGCGGTCTTGCGGCGGGTGCGGTGAGCGGGTGCGGTGAGCGGGGGCGGTCATGCGGGAGTGCGGTGAGCGGGGGATAGGCGCCCTGGTCGGCGCGCGGCGCGTTCCGCCGGCGACGGCGGACATGTACTACGCGCAGGGGTGGTGGCGACGGGAGTCGTTCGTCGACGACCTCCGCGACGCGGCGTCCGCGGTCCCCGGCCGCACGGCGTTCGTCAACTGGCGCGGGGACGAGGGGCGCGAGGTGACCGTGACCTTCGGCGAGCTGGCGGTGTACGTCGGCCGCCTGTCGGCGGGGCTCCGGAAGCTCGGGGTCCGCCCTGGGGACGCGGTCGCCTTCCAGCTTCCCAACTGGTGGGAGACCGCGGCGCTGACCCTCGCGTGCCTGGACGCCGGGGCGGTCGCCGTGCCGATGATGATGACCATGGGGCCGCGCGAGGTGGAGCGCATCCTCGCCGGAACGCAGGCGAGCGTGTGCGTCACCGTCGACCGCTGGAACGGCTCCGCCGGCCGGAAGGACGCCCCCGCCGGTCAAGGGGACGCGGCCTGCCGGGGTGACGTCGCCGCCGGTCGAGGGGACGCGGCCTGCCGGGGTGACGTCGCCGCCGGTCGAGGGGACGCTGCCTGTCGGGGGGACGGCTCCGCCGGCCGGGGGGAGGGTCTCTTCGACAGGCCGGACGGCCGTAGTCCCGCCCGCGTTCTGGCCGACCTCGGCGACCGCCTGCCATGGCTCCGTCACTGCGTGGTCATCGGCGACGCCCGTACCACCGGCGCGATCCCTTTCACCGACCTTCTCGGCCCCCTCCTCCCCGGCTCGGACGGGTCCTCCGGCACGGGGGCCGATCCCTCGGACGGCTCGGACGGGTCCTCCGGCACAGGGGCCGATCCCTCGGACGGCTCGGATGGATTGGACGGCTCGGGGACTCCGGCTCCGTCCGGCTCGCCGGGAGCACGTACGCCCTCAGCCGCGGCCGGCGACGGCACGTCCTTCGCCCGGAGCGACGAGGTGTCCCTCGTGCTGTTCACCTCCGGGACGACGGGCGAGGTCAAGGGCGTGCTGCACACGCCCAACACGCAGTACGCCTCCACCCGGGCGAGGCGGGGCGCGCTGCGCGACGTGCGCGATCCCAGGGTCGGCACCCCGGCCGATCTGACCCACTCGGTGGGGATGCGTACCAACGTGCTGACACCCCTGGTGGCGCGGTGCACATCCGTGTTCGCCGACACCCGCGACCCGGACATCTGGCTGGACCTCCTCGCGCGGCACCACGTCACCCATTTCCTCGGGGCGCCGGAGATGCTGGGCAACCTGGTCCGGGCGCAGCGGCGGCGGCGACGTCCCCTGCCCGGCCTGCGCCTGGTGACCAGCACCGGAGCTCCGCTGCCCGCCTCGTTCGTCGCACCGATCCGTGAACTGCTCTGCCCAGGGCTCGTCAACGGCTTCGGGATGACCGAGACGGGCGGGATCACCCTGACGGCCGCCGACGATCCGCCCGACTGGCCGGGCCAGAGCATCGGCCGCCCCACCCCGGGCCGCGAGGTCCGCCTCCTCCCCGACGCCCCCGACGCCCTCGATCCCTCAGGCTCCCCTGATCTCCCCGGCTCGGACGCCCTTTGCGCGTCCGGCCGCCCCGGCCCCTCCGGCGATCGGGAGGTCGGCGGCGCGGTGTTCCG
Source organism: Sphaerisporangium sp. NPDC049003 (assembly GCF_043197795.1). NCBI lineage: Bacteria > Bacillati > Actinomycetota > Actinomycetes > Streptosporangiales > Streptosporangiaceae > Sphaerisporangium > Sphaerisporangium sp. NPDC049003. The sequence continues at coordinate 17,646 of NZ_JBICTU010000002.1, read as the reverse complement.
GCTGTGGGTGCGCGGTTCATCGGTGTGCGTGGGGACCTTCGAGCTCGGCAGCCGGAGGCTCGTGTGGGCTCCGGACACCGCGGGCGGCTGGTACGACACCGGGGACCTCGTCGCGGAGGACGGACGCGGTGGCCTGCGCTACCTGTCCAGGGTCGCCGACCGCGTCGGCAGCCCGCACCCGATCCCGGTCCTGGAGGTCGAGGACGAACTGCTGGGGCACCCGGCCGTCGCCGACGTGGCCATCGTCGGGTGTCAGAACACCGTCGGTGAGGAGATGGTGTGCGCCGTCGTGGTTCCCGAAGGCACCCCGCCCACCCTCGACGGCCTGCGCGACCACCTCCTGCGGCGCGGCATGACCGAGTGGTACCTGCCCACCCACCTCGCCTGCGTCGACACCCTGCCACGCAACCCCCTGGGCAAGGTCCTCAAGAACGAACTCCGCGAACGCCTGCTCCGCGAGCCCCGCCCGTGACCCCGGCCTCACCGATCGGCTGACGCGCTCTCGGGAGTGCGGGCGTTTCGGAACGGCCACGCGTTGGGGCGGCACCGCTGGAGGGAGATCGTCTGCTGGACCATCACCGGGGCCCGCCTGCCGGGACCGGGGCAGAACTCGTGGCCGTGCCCGAGCGCGTGGCCCACCTCGTGGTTGATCACGTACTCCCGGTAGGACGCCAGGTCGCCGCGGTAGCCCGGGATGCCCTGACCCCACCGCTTCGCGTTGATGACCGCTTGCCTGCCGTTCCAGCAGGAAAGCTCGCCGTACGTGCTCATCGGCAGGCAGCGCGCGTTCGTCATCGCGGGGCTGGACAGGGCCACGCGGAACCGTACGGGCCCGTGATCGACACGCTTGAACCGCAGGCGGCCCCCGGACCCCCAGCTACGCGGGTCATTGAGGGTCCGGTGTACCGCGGCCGCGAACGCCTCCTTCTCGAAGGGAAGGCCCTTCTCGACCTCCACCATGTACCGGATCACCTTTCCGTGGCTCTTCTTCGGCGGCCGGGCGGTCCCCTGAACCACGGAGTAACGGCCTTTCGCGGCCTGCGGGACCCGTACCACGGGCGGCTGATCTCGCTCACCCGGGAGCTGTTTCCTCGGAGTGCCGGATTCGTCCTTGGAGTCCGGGTGTGACGTGTCTCCGGGCCCCGGTGTGGGCGACGGCTTGGACGCGGCGAGAGCCGGGTGCGTCGCCTGCGGGCGCCCGGCCGGATCCGACGAACCGTACGGGGTGCTCTGGGCGGACGACCCCTTCGCTCCGTCGAGTACGAGGACGCCTCCAACGATCATGACCGCGACTCCGGCGGCGCATGCGAGCAGAAGCGTGGAGGGCCTTTTGGGGCCGTGAATCTGAGGCGTTAGGTTGCGGGACATCGACGGCCAAGCCTATTACCGATCACCGCTCGACCCCTTACTCACCCCTGAGCCCAACGTCACGGCACCTGCCCCCACGCGCCGCGTCCACGGCCGGCGCCATGGGTGACGCGCCGGTCGTGCCGATGACTGTGAGTAACTATTCAGTGGCTTAGGGTGGCGGCAACTGGAGTTTCAAAGGATCTTCGCCGACTGCTTGTGGCAGATGTCCAGGCAGCGGCGGGAGCGAGGAGGAATCATGCGTAATGTCGGCACAACCCTGGCCGCCGTGGTGCTGGCCGGAGCCGGTCTGTTCGTCGCGTTCCCCGCGACAACGGCTCAGGCCGCATCGCCCAAGATGTCACCGGCGGCGGCGTGCACGCGAGCCACCGACGACGCGAGTGGCGTGATCTGCTTCCTGCGTTACTGCGACGCCTACTACTGCTACTACGACTGCTACATCACCGCGGACTCACGCAAGGCCGGCTCCAAGCCGACCAGCACGATCCGCGTCCCCAAGCCCCAGGGCACACCCGCTCCGACGATCACCCGCTGAGACCGTCCGGTCTCCAGCAGGACGGTCGCACCCGCGGAGCAACGGCTTCGGGCGGGGCGGGGGCGCGGCGACGCGCCTCCGCCCCCCGATGCTCGTACGGCCGGCCGAGCGCACCCCGCCGTGGTTCGGGCGCCTCAGCGCGTGGGTGGCATGGCTCGCCCCAGCGGACCGGACTCGTGGGCGTCGACCAGTTGCCTGGGAGCCGTGAGGCACCAGGCCTCGGTGACCAGCTCCAGAAGCTCATCTGGATCGATCTTCGCGAGATGGACCACGACCCAGCCGAACCGGCCCGCGGTGAACTGGGGCTCGAACACCTCCGGCCGCTCGGCCACCAGTGCGATCTGCTCGTCGATGGTCGCCTTGAGCCCCACGGTCTCGGTCTTCTCCCACAGGTAGCCGAAGCCCTTGCCGCGCACCTTCAGCGCGATCCAGTCGTCGCCGTCGCTCTGCTTCACCTCGGGAAGCTGGTCGAGCATCACCAGGAACTCATCGACAGTCACACCCATGGCCTACGTCTATCAAAGGACCCCGACATTTATCGACACACGTCCACAGGCGGAGGCCGGCACCCCGCCGGTGGAGGCCGCTTCTCGTCGCGTCGGTCGTGACGGAAGCGCGCCAGGGGTCAGCCCTTGCGGGGTTCGCCGCGGTAGGTGCCGAAGGACCACAGGTTGCCCTCGGGGTCGCGGACGGCGAACTCGCGGGATCCGTAGTCGGTCTCGCGCAGCCCGTGGACCACCTCCGCGCCGGCCCTGGTGGCGTGGGCGAACAGCCGGTCGGGATCGTCGGTGACGACGTACGCGCCGAAGGTGCCAGGGGACAGGGACCACGGGTCGTCCTCACCGGGCTCACGAACGGAGCCGAGCATGATCCCTCCGCCGAGCGGCCAGTCGAGCTGGGCGTGGTCGACGCGGTCGCCCTCGCCGTACACGACGGTCTCCTCGAAGCCGAACGCCTCGACGAGGAAGGCGATGAGCGTGCGGGCGTCGCGGGCGCGCAGGGTCGGCCAGACCTGGGGTCGCGGTATCTGAGTCATGCCATCTCCATGAAACGCGGCCCGGCGGCGGGCACCCCGCATGCCATCTCCATGACCGACTCCCTCCGGCCGGTGTCCCGGAACACGAATAACCCGGCACCCAGACCATTGTGCCGTCCCCGCCCGGTGCGGCGCACCAGGGCTGCGCGTACTTGACCTGGGGGAGAGGGTGCCACTACGGATGGCCTTCATGCATATCGAGAAGAGACTGGACGAACTGGGGCTCGTGCTGCCCGAGCCGATGCGGCTGCCGACGGGTGCCGAGCTGCCGTTCCCCTGGGTCAGGGTGCATGGCGACCGTGCTTTCGTATCCGGGCACGGGCCGCTGGCGGCGGACGGCTCGCTGGCCGAGCCGCTGGGCAAGGTCGGGGAGCGGCTCACCCGCGAGCAGGGCTACCAGGCGGCGCGGCTGACGGGTCTGGCCATCCTCGCGAGCCTCAAGCGGGAACTCGGCGACCTCGACCGGATCACCGGTTGGCTGAGGGTGTTCGGCATGGTCAACACCGCGCCCGGGTTCACCCACACGCCGGCGGTGATCAACGGATTCTCCGACCTGATCCTCCAACTCTGGGGTCCCGACCAGGGAAGACACGCCCGCTCCGCCGTCGGCCTGGCCGAGCTCCCGTACTCCATCCCCGTCGAGATCGAAGCCGAAGTGGCCATCACGTGAGGACGGCCGCGCACCGGGCCGGTCGCCTGTAGGTTCCGCCGAGACCTGGTGCGGCGGCGGACGCCTGCCCACCGGGCGGAGGAAAGGATTGCGGGCCGTCGTATTGTCCAAGGATGCTGGGCTTCATGCCGATCGAAGACGCGACCCCCGACGCCCTTCCCGAGATCGGGTCCGCTCCGGACATGCCCGCCCCAGGCCGACACGCCGCGGGCGGCTTCCCAGGCCGGGCACGCGACTTCCGAGATCGGATACATGGCTTCCCAGGCCGGGCACGCGACTTCCGAGATCGGATACACGGCTTCCCGGGCCAGGCGCACGGCTGCTCAGGCCGGGCGCACGTCGAGGGGCGCGCCTTCGGGCGAGGCTGATGCCGTCCCTCGACGTCGCGCAGTGGGCGGTGCTGCTGCTTTCGCTGGTCCTCGTAGGGTTCTCCAAGACCGGCGTCGCCGGCACCGGGACGGTGGCGGTCGCCCTGTTCGCGCTCGTGCTCCCGACGAGGAGCTCCACGGGCACGCTCCTGCCGCTCCTGCTCGTCGGCGACGTGGTGGCCGTGGCCTCCTACCGCCGCCACGCCGACTGGCCGAGGCTGCTCAGGCTCTTCCCGTGGGTGGCCGCCGGAGTGGTGGCCGGCGCCGTCGTCGTCCGCTGGGTCGACGACGCGCAGATGAGACGGCTCATCGGGGTGATCCTGCTGGTCATCATCGCCGTCCACTTCTGGAACCGGCGCAGAGGGGCCGAGGCGTCCCTGGCCCACCACCGGGCGGTGGCCGCCTTCGCGGGGGTCTTCTCCGGCTTCGCCACCATGACGGCCAACGCCGCGGGCCCGATCATGGCCCTGTACCTGCTCGCGGCGGGCATGCCGATGCTGGGATTCCTCGGGACCAGCGCGTGGTTCTTCCTGACGATCAACGCGTTCAAGGTGCCGTTCAGCGTCGGGCTCGGGCTCATCACCCCCGCCTCGCTGGCCTTCGCCGCCGTGACCGCCCCGGCCGTCCTCGTCGGCGCCGCGGCCGGTCGCGCGGTCATCGACCACATCAACAGGACGTGGTTCGAACGGGTGACACTGCTCCTCACCTTCGTCGCGGCGGTACGCCTGCTCCTATGACCCCTCCACGCTGTGGTCGCCCGGCGAATCCGACGCGGTGCGCCGGGGCTGTTGGACGGATCGACGGCGGGCAGGAAAGACTGGACAGGTACCACTCATTCGAGGAGGAACTCCCATGCAGACTCGCCGCATCGGCGATGTCCAGGTCAGCGCGATCGGGCTCGGCGGGATGCCGATGTCGATCGAGGGGCGCCCCGACGAGCGGCGTTCGGTCGCGACCATCCACGCCGCGCTGGACGCGGGCGTGACGCTGTTCGACACCGCCGACGCCTACCACCTGCACGCGGACGAGGTCGGCCACAACGAGTCCCTGATCGCCCGCGCCGTCGCCGGGTACGGCGGCGACACCTCCGACGTGCTGATCGCGACGAAGGGCGGCCACGTGCGCCCCGGCGACGGCTCCTGGAGGTTGGACGGTTCGCCCGAGCACCTCAAGCAGGCGTGCGACGCCTCGCTCAGGCGGCTCGGCGTCGAGGCCATCGGCCTCTACCAGTTCCACCGCCCGGACCCGAAGGTGCCGTACGCGGACTCGGTCGGGGCGATCCGCGACCTGCTCGACGCGGGCAAGATCCGCTTCGCGGGCATCTCGAACGCCGACCCCGCCCAGATCCGGCAGGCGAACGAGATCCTCGGCGGGCGTCTGGTGAGCGTGCAGAACGAGTTCTCCCCGGCCTTCCGCTCCAGCGAGCCGGAGCTGGAGCTCTGCACCGAGCTCGGCATCACCTTCCTGCCGTGGAGCCCGTTCGGCGGCATCGTCCGCTCGGGCGAGCTGGGCTCGCGCTTCGGCGCCTTCGAGGACGTGGCCAAGGAGCATGGAGCGAGCGCGCACCAGGTGTGCCTGGCGTGGATGCTCGCCAAGTCGCCGATCCTGATCCCGATCCCGGGCTCCTCGCGCCCCGAGACGATCCGCGACTCGGTCGGCGCGGTGGACCTGAAGCTCTCCCCCGAGGAAGTGGGCCGCCTCGACGCCGCCTGACGAGGGTCGCTCGCCGGTGCCCGACCTTGCCCGCCGGGCACCGGCCGACGCGTCAGCTCGTACAAGCCCCCTGGACGACCAAGGCTGAGATCATGCCGGTGGCGGGGGGTCCAGCGCGCCGCTGGCGAGCCCCATGGCGACGGACGCCGCCACCGTCAGGCCGGACCCGTGCACCTCGCGGAGCTCCGCCTCGAAGGCGAAGAGGTTCCTGAACGCCTTGCCGTAGCGGCGCTGCCCGGGAAGAGGGAGGCGCGGCACCTGGGCACGCCGTGGATCGAAGCGCGTCAGGCCCGACTGGGTGCCGCCCGTCGACAGCGACAGGGTGCGTACGAACCCCGCGAGAAAGTACGAGTCGATTCGGTCGGCGTCGGGCCTGAGAAGGGTGAGACGAGGGCCGAGCAGGAGACCGGCGTCCTCGATCACCTCGGCGGCGATCTCCCGGTCGCGCGTCGCCACGACCACGTCACCCGGCCGGATCACGACCCTGTCCTCGGGCCGCGTGCGCGTCACGACAGGTCCTCCGGTGAACAGGCGGCTCGCGTCGAGTACGAGCTCACCCGTGCCGTCGACGTCGTACCTGCCGGACTGGTGGATCGTCAGCGCTCCGGTCCGTTCCAGCTCCGAGAGCAGGACCATCGGCATCTCCCTGGCCTTACCGGGCAGCGCGTCGGGCACCAGCGTCGCGAGACGTTCGAGGCGGCGGACGAACTGCTCGCGGAAGGAGGGGTAGTCGCCTCCCGCCTCGTCCGCAACGCCCACGTGCCGTGCCGGAGTCACGTCGATGTCCTCGTCGATCAGATCGATGATCGGGACGGTGCGGATCTCACCCGGCACGTCCACCTCGCGGTCGGGATCATCCTGGAATGCCTGCCACCGCTCGGCGATCGCGTCGAAACCGGCGGGCCCGGCCTCGGCCATCAGCACGCGTGACGGCGTACGGCCGTCGCCCGCGGGCTTGCGAAGGACCCAGACGTGCACGGGAAGGCCGGTCCCCGACGCCATCTTCGGCGGGAGGCCGATCACGGCCTGGACGACGCCCCGGCGGAGCAGGTTGCTGCGGATGCGCCGCCCCGATCGGCGGTTGGCCGCGATGGCGGGCATCAGCAGGACCGCCACACCGCCGGGGTTCAGGTGGGCGAGCGCGTGCTGGACCCAGGCGAGCTCCGACTCCGACTTGGGCGGCAGGCCGTACTCCCAGCGCGGGTCGCTCGTCAGCTCGTCGTATCCCCAGTTGCGCTCGTTGAAGGGGGGATGGCACAGCACGGCGTCCACGGTCACGCCCGGCCAGGCGTCCTGACGGAGGGAGTCGCCGGCCCGCACCTCGCCCTCGACTCCGTCCAGCGAAAGGCGCGTCTGCGACAGCCGGGCGAGAGAGCCGTCGCACTCCTGCCCGTACGCGCGCTCCGCTCCACTCATCGCGAGGAGGATCCCCAGGCCGCAGGCGGGGTCCAGAATCGTGTGGACGCCCGGCCCGGCCAGCCTCACCATGAAGTCCGCCACTTCGGCGGGCGTCTCGACCAGGCGGCGGGAGTGGACCTCGGCGTAGCGGTCCAGCAGGAATCGGGTCGCTTCCGCGGTGCCGCGCTCCTGCGCGTACTCCTTGATGAGCTTCCACGCTGTCCGCGGCACCAGCCGGGGCCTGCCCTGGCCGCGCAGCAGCTCGGTGGCCTCGGCCGCCACCTCGCCGAGCCGGATCTCGTCGGTGGCCGTTCTGATCTGCTGCCAGACCCGCTCCCGCAAGGGCAGCTCCTCGACCTTCCCCTGGCCGAGCAGCCACGCCTCGACATCCTTGAGGGAGAAGGTCGGGCTGGTCGCCGTGCCGCCGACCGGCTCGGGAAAGTCCTCGTGCCGGCGCCGCCAGTTGCTCACCGCGGCGCGCCCGACCCCCGCCATGCGCGCGATGTCGGCCGACGTGACGGTCGCCTCGTCTCCGCTGATCGCCGGCCTCCAGCTCTCCTCGTCCAACGTGTTCCCACGTCAGCACATCCCATGTGGATGCCAACGTAGTCTAGAAGGCTGGAGGAAGAAGGTTCTGGTCCGGGGCACGTGTACGTGATTCACGCCCGGCCGCAGTCAGTGCTAGAGGAAATGAATCCACCGACTCCGCCGTCTGGTATTCATGCCAATCTCCCGTGATGAAGCCCGGCTCTGGACGTAAAATGACGCCTCGCTGTATCCATATGCCTCATTTGCGAACGATTGTCGTAGGGCTGTCGAGTCGCGAATCCTTCACGAGAAACGCCCCGATGTCCGGGGCGCTCGTCGCCCGACGCTTCGTTCGCCACCGACTCCGGGGACCCAGCGTGACCGTACGGGCGTGCGAGGGGCGTTCACTGACACGAAAAGGGATGGTGAGCATGAGCGGGTCGAAGCGCAGGATCCGGATCCTGGCCGACGAGGAGACCGTGTCGTTTCTGGCGGAGGAGCTGACCGGCGCGGGGGAGACCGTGGTCGCCCGGGCACCCGTGGCCGATCCAGGCCGGCTGGCCCTCGACCTGGGCACGGTGGAGTCGATCGTCGCTCTCGTCTCGGCGCTGTTCATCGAGGGTCCGATCATCCCCCAGCTCTGGGAACGCATGCGAGCGGGCAAGACGCAGAAGCTGGTCTTCGAGGGGCCTTTGCGCAAGGTGACGATCGAGGCGAAGACCGATCTGACCCAGGAGGAGATCAAGGCGGCCTTCCGGTTGGTGACCGGGATGACCGAGCCGTGAGCACGGTCTTCGGCGATTTCGACCCGAGGTTCCCCGGAATCGCGCTGACGGTGGGTTCGGCCGAAAGGTGGGACCAGCTGCGACGTTACGCGCTCGGCGTGGAGGTGCCTGAGCGGTTGTCCGAGCTGGATGATCCGGCCTTCCTGGACGCCGTCTCCAGCACTACCGTGCTCCCTCATGAGGTGCGGCATTTCCACGACTTCCTGCTGTCCCCGGCTGGAGCACGGCACATGCGGACGCGCGTGGTGCTGGGCCTGAACCTGATCCAGCTCCTGGTCAACCTGCGCGGGAACGGGATCTGGGACCGGGCGGACGCGTTACCCGTACCGATCACCACGTGGTGCCGCATGTCGCCGGGTGAGCGTGAGGACTGGGCGGCCATGCTCGCCGACATGGGCGAAAGACTCACGTTACCCATGGATTTTCCTTTTCTTCCGGAAAATCCCGATTACTCCGTATATAAGAAGATAAATGTCATGTCGACGGATTCGACGAGTCTGGCGCATCTCATCACTGTGTGCGAGGGATACCGCGCCCGGCTCATCCAGTTCGAGGCGCCTCCGGAAGGGGGCGGCGGCCTCGGCCTCACGGGGGCGCACCTGAAGGAGGCGTCGGCATTCCTCGTCCAGGCGCAGGAAGCGTCCGATTCCCTGGGGCAGGACGTCGCGGGGCGGTTCCTGACCCTGATGATGCAGGCCGGCAACCGCTACGGCGTGGCTCTGCATTACCTGGGCAACGCCTTCGCCTTCGCCGGGGCGCCCCCGATCGCCGATCTCATGGCGATGTTCACCGGATGGGTCCTGCTGGGCGACCCGCTCGCGGCACAGGACCAGGCCCATCCACTGGTCCGGTTCGCGCTGCTCGCCAAGGCGATGCAGGCGACGGGACCCCGGGGGTTCTTCGGGGACGGGGACATGACGCACGCGTTCGCCCGGTGGGACGAGTTGACCGGGCAGCCGCCGACCCTTGACTCCCTGCGCCGGTCCCTGGACCGCGACGAGCGCTCCCTCGCGTCGTTTCGCGAGTCCATGGCCCACCTGCAACCTGATCTCGTCGACTGGGTGACCGGGTTCCTCGACGGCTACGAGGAGTTCATCCACGCCCGGCGCCTCATGGTGGGCACCTTCCTCACAGAGCCGTGGGCCTACCTGTCACCGGCCGGCTACCTGCACAACGCCGAGCACTGGGTGGCGCCGCAGCTCAGAGTCACCTTCCTCGGGAACTCGGCTCTGGACATGGGCACCTCCCTCGATCACGGATGGACGTTGGCCCACGGGTTCCACGATTCCGACGGCCGGTCGATCGCCAAGGTGATCTACACGGACGCCGAGCCGGCCGGGGTGCCCTGCATCAGCCAGGAGGGCGCGGACGGGCTGCACTCCCTGTTCGCGGCAGCCGACGTGATCGTCGGCCCCAGCCCCGCCGACGCCTCCGAGGTGGAACTCCTCCTCGCCCAGAAGATCATCGGAGACGACATCACCCTCACCCGCCTTTACTGAACCGGGTCTGCTGCCGCCGGGCGTGGGCCCGGCGGCGGCAGGTGAGGGCGGTCTGTCAGGCGGCGTGCTGCGTGGGCGGTTCGAGAGGGATGATGTCGCGGACGGTGGTGGACAGGCGCCGGCTGAGAGAACCGGGACGCGAGACGACGGTCACGTGCAGGCCCGCTTCGGTCAGCCACCGGGCGAGGTCGACGAAGAAGCCGTCACCGGATCCGATGACGACCCGCTCGAACCGCAGGTCGATACGGTCCTGGTAGGCCGTCTCGGCCAGGGCGCTGTCGGCGCCGTCGGGCCCGGACCGGGCCAGCAACCGCACCCCGTGGAACGCGATCCCCACCGCCAGCAGCGCGGTGTGGTTCACGGCCACGACGTAGTGGTCCATGAGCCCTGTCGGCACGAGCGCCTCGTAGATCGTCATCACCTCCTCGACCTCGGAGGTCGTCGGACGGGTCGAGCCCACGAGATTCTCGATGTCGAGCAGGTGCATGGCCCGGCCACGCCGAAGCTCAAGGTGACGGGAACGGCGACTCGCCCGCGAGGCGCGGGCACGGAACTCGTCCAGGTGCGTGACGGGGGTGATCACGATCCAAGTCCTCTCCACGAGTGCACTGGTGTGCGTCTGCGTCAATTACAGCACATGTGAACTCGATGCACAAAGGTATTCGGAGCCCCGTCACCGTACCGGTCACCGCTTCCGGGTCCGGCCATCCATCGGCTCGGCTCCTCGCGATTCGTCATCGTCGGACACCGACACCTGTCGCCACGACGAAGCATCGTCGTAAGGTGATGGGCCATGGATTGGGTGCAGCGCGTCGCCGATGTCAGGCGCTGGACGCGCGACGGCGAACGAGCGCCGCACAAGCCGCTCCTCCTGCTCTACGCCCTCGGCCGGTTCCAGCGACACGGCGGTCGGCCGATCCCGTTCAGCGGCGCGGAGGCCGACCTCAAGCGCCTGCTCAAGGAGTTCGGGCCGCCGAGGCAGACCAGCCCCGGCTACCCGTTCCACCACCTGACCAACGACGGCATCTGGCTCGTCGACACCGTGAACGGACCGGGAAGTCCTGGCCCGGAGCTGGGCCGTCTTCGTGACTCCCAGGCCGCCGGCCGGCTCCACCCCGACCTCCTGCGCGCACTGTCCGACGACTCCCACCTGGTGGTCCGCCTCGCACGGCACCTGCTCGACGCGAACTTCGAACCCTCACTGCACGAGGACATCTGTCAGTTCACCGGACTCGATCTGGAGACCTACGACGCGGCCGATCCGGCCCGCGTCCCGGCGCGTACGACGCTCCGGCGTGATCCCGCCTTCCGCGAGAAGGTCCTCATCGCGTACGAGTACTGCTGCGCGTTCTGCGCGTACGACGGCTGGCTGGACGGCACCACGGTCGGCCTCGACGCCGCCCACGTCCGCTGGCGGGCGTTCGAGGGGCCGGACGACGTCGCCAACGGACTGTGCCTGTGCTCGATTCACCACAAGCTGTTCGACAAGGGCGTCCTCGGCATGACCGGCGAGCGTACGATCACCGTCTCGGCGAAGTTCGTCGGCCGGACGCCCGCCGCCAGGGCGATGGTCTTCGCTCTGGCCGAACGCCCGATCCGCCGCTCACAACCAGGTCACGCGCCCGTCGACGCCGCCAACATCGAATGGCACACCCGCCAGGTCTTCCGCGCCCCCGCCCGCACCGCGTGAGCCATGGCCGTTCGATGTGCCGGCGGTCGGGAAGCCACGTTCGTCGATCTCGTCGATCAGGCGGTGGAGCAGCCACGGCTATCCTGCGCACATGCTGATCACTGACGGGGAATTGACCGTAAAGGCGGCGCAGGCGGGAGCCGCCGTCGTACGCGCCATGTACGGTGCGCCGCTGACGCGCATCCAGAAATCCGCGGGTGACTTCGCGACGGCCGCTGACATCGAAGCGGAGAACACGATCCTGGACGTACTCCGCCGCGACCGATTCTGGCTCGATCTGCAGTAAGTCTTCCTGTCCCGAGTTCCCTGATCAGGATCTCGGCCCTCCGGTAAGGTCTCTCCGCAGATCGTCGCCCCGGGTCAGTCCGCCCGCATTCGGCGGCCTGACCCGGGTCCAATTGTCCCGAGTCGAGCACGTGGATGGCGTCATGACGGCTTTGAGCAAGCAGGACATCGCCTGGCTGGCGGATGACTACGAAGTCGACGACACATGGTGCCTGACGTTCATCGAGGGCGTTGACGAACACGAGGCGCTGGCGAGATTCGGAGTCCCCGCCGCGTCCGTCCGCTCCATGACGTTCGCCGAGCTCATGCGGGATGGTCTGTTCCCCGATACCGTGCTGGCCGCGCGGATCGGCGACTGGGCGGTGCTCCTCGAGGTGCACGGAGAGGAGTGCCTGGGGGCGATCGAGGAGCTGTCGGCCGGCACCCGAGCCGTGTCGGTGGTCAGGAACGACAACGCCTCGGAAGCGTTCGCATACGCCCGCGACGGCAGTGTGGTCACCGGCTTCGACCCGGACGCTTCCAGCAGCTCACGATGGGGGAGCGACCCGGACCATCTCCTCCCTCTCATGGAGCAGGCCGGATTCCCCGTAGGGCCCGGCGATAGCGCGGCGGAAAGAGGTGAGCCGTTGCTACTGGCGGCGAGCATCACCGGCGTCATGCTCACCCGGGAAATCCTCGAACGCCCCCTGCCGGCGGGTGCCAGGCCCTGGTGAGCCCGGCCATCAGGCCGTACCGGACGCCGGAAGCTCCTCTTTAGCGCCCGGTTTAGCGCCCGGCTTCGGGTGATGAGCTCCTACGGCTGCGGAGCGTGCCGCTCGGCGTTCGTCGGAGCGACCCGGCCCGGCGGCCCGGTCCAGGAACCGCTTGAGCGCGAAGCCCTGACGTGAGGGAGGGCGGAGGTCAGGTGCGTTCCGGAGGCGGTGGGGAGGGCGAAGGCGACGGCTTTGCCGGGGGCGTTGGTGGTCGTGGTCGTCCGGTATGCCTGGCAGTGGCCTTGGGACAGTTCGTAGGTCATCAGCAGGCCGCGTCCGTTCTCGGCGAGCAGGGACAGGTCCGGCTCGGGGAGCGTGGACAGCCGTTGGAAGGCGTCGTGGATCTTCTCGGGGTCCGGGTCGCCGTCGACGATCTCACACCAGGTGGGGACTCCGTCGAGGTGGAAGATCCGCAGCTCGTACGGCTGGCGGGCGTGCCGTTCGGCGTTCGCGGCCAGTTCGCCGGCGATGATCTCGGCGTCGGTCACCGCGTCCTGGGTCAGGCCGGCTTGCTGGAGGACTTCGCGGATGACGGTACGGGCGTGGCGCGCGGCCGAGCCGTGGGGAAGGGTCCGCACGAGTACGCGGATGTCGCGGTTGTCCGCAGAAGGCTCCTGGTCCAAGTGTTCCGGTCGATCCAGGGGGTCGGGGGTGTGGTCCTCGGGTTCCTGGGAGGTGCGGTCGGCGGGTGGCATAAAGGGGCTCCGTTCGCTGTCGGTGGCGGTGGACAGCAGGAAAGGTCAACGGGCGAGCCGAATGAACGTGGCTGCCTGCTCGTTGGCCGGGAGCGGGGGAGGGCGGCACCAGCGGTGGTCGATCTCTGGTCGTTTGCCCGGAAGGGCTTGGCGTGCGGGTGGCCGGGGTGTAATCGTCGTCACAGGAAGCGATCGAACGATTACCGATGGGGTGGTCATGGGGGCGCTGGAGCGTGAGGCGGGCCGTCCGGAGCTGGTCAGGGCGCGGCGGCGGAAGGGGCTCAGCCAGGAGGCGGCGGCGGAGGCGGTCGGGGTGTCGCCGACGACGTGGGCGCGGTGGGAGCGGGGTGAGCAGGGGGTACGTGCGCGGCACCGGGCGCGGATGGCGGCCGTGTTCGGCGTCGCGGCGATCGACGTGGAACGGTGGGTCGAGGGGTGGGCCTTCGTGGAGACACCTTGCTGGCCGCTGGTGGACTGTGGGGGCGGCTCGCTGGAGGCTACGGTGAAGTCGGCCGACCTTCTGTGGAGGTTCGAGATGGATCCGTCCCGCCGTCACCTGCTGGCCACGCTGCCGTTCGTACCCGCCGCGCTGGGGGAGTGGCTGACATCCTGGACGTACGACAGTCCGGCCGCGTCCACCGGTCACGCCGGTTCCGGGCGGGCGGTCGGCATGGCGGACGTCACCCGCGTCAACGAGGCCCGCCAGGCGTTCAGCCAGATGGACCACCAGTTCGGCGCGGGCCTGGTCCGCCCGGTGGTCCTGCGCTACCTCAACAGCAACGTCACCCCCCTGCTCCACGGCCGCTACGACGAGCAGGTCGGCGCCAAGCTGCTGAGCGCGGCGGCGGGCATGAGCTGGATGGCGGGCTGGACGTCATTCGACATGCATCATCATGGACGAGCTCAGCACCACTTCGGGCAGGCGCTGAGGTTTGCCAAGGCGGGGGACGACTCGATCACGGGGGCCTGGGTACTGTCGACGTTGACCCAGCAGGCCATCCACACCGAGCAGCCCGTATGGGCAGTCCGGCTGGCACGGGCCGCGGCCGACACGGCCCGCTGCGGGCAGGCACCGCCGCGTGTGACGGCACTGCTGATGATCAGAGAAGCCTGGGCCACAGCCCTGCGGGCAAGGCCCGCCGAGACGGGGGACAAGCACAGCGCCCGACAGATTGAGGGCCTGCTCGTCGAGGCCGAACGGGTCCACTCCACAGGTGCCACCGATCGTGATCCGGCGTGGATCGCCCTACACGAGGAGGTGGAACTGAACGCGGAGGCGGGGCGCTGCTGGAGCTTGCTCGGTGAGCACCAGCGGGCGGCGGAGTGTGCCGAAGCGGCCGTGGAGGCGTTCCATGAACGCGCTCCCCGCTCGGCTCAGTTCAACCTGGTGCACGCCGCCGATGCCTACCTGGCGATGGGCGAACTCGGGCAGGCCCTGGACTCCGCGCGGGCCGCGATCCCGATGGCCAAGACGCTCAGCTCGGCTCGCTCGGTGGACTTCATCACCGGCTTCGCAGACCGCCTGGAGCCGTACGACACCACGGTGGCGGTACGAGAGTTCCGTGACAATCTGCGTGCCGAACTGGCGGCGTGACTCCGCACGCCCTACGCATCCGGGTTCGTCACGCATTCGGTGTCGCCCGAGATGTTGATCCCAACTGGAGAGTCACCTACCCCCGCGCTGATCCCCCCGAAGCCTTTCCGCTTGGCCCCAGCTACATAGTTCTGGGTGTAGTTGATGGTCCATCCTCGCTGCTTAAGGACGCCTACAACCTTGTTGAACACCGCTTCTGAGGTCAGCGACTTGTCAACGGCGTCACTGTGTACATTGATGAGGCTTTCGACGCTGGAGTGGTCGGTGCCGACCGCCCCCCCGCAGGGGGCGTCCTTAGTCTGCACGACCACCCGCGGTTCCGTGCCTGGGAGAACGGCTTGGATGATGGCCTTCGCCTCATTGATCAAGGTTTGTCGGGATTGTTCGGGAGTCATGGCGGTACTCGATTCGTCCGTGCAGGCGGTCACTCCGAAGAGCAGCGCGAGAATCGCGAGGGTGCGTCTGTAGGGCATGCCGATCGTCATGTCGGGCTGCTCCGGTTCGAGGGGGATGCCGACAAAAGAGTGACGAAGCTTTCGGCTCGCCAAGCTTCCTGATCCTTCATGGGAGCAGACCTCTCTCAATCTCTTGATCCACGGCAGTGCCGAACTCCTTGATGGCCTCTCCCATGCTCTTGGCGATGATGTCCGCGACGTCCTGGGTGGAGAAGTAGCCGTCGAGCCCCGCCGTGTGCAACCCGGCCATTGTCGCGGCCAGGATGGTTCCTCTGCCGACAGTCGCGGCACCAAGCGACAGTGCGTTCGTATCGACGGTCCCCGCTTGCAGCCCCTTGATGATGGGATCAAGGGCTGCGCCCAGCTCACCGGTCTTCCATTGCGGAACATGGCTCTGCATCTCTCGCACCAACATCCGGGCGAACCCCGCTCCAGGCTTCTCGTCGTCCAGGTCGGGTGAGCCGGTGAAGGTCTGCAGGCAACCGTCCCCGACGAGCACCGTCTGTAGGTTTGATAGTGCGATGTTGTCGGCCATGTAGTACTGCGAATGGCCAGACGACCGTCCGGTGGCCAGCCGTTGGATGCCTGACATTTCCGAGGGGTCCCTGCCGTGGGCTTGCGTGTAGGAGACCCAGTCACCAGGCGCGCGCATGGCGAATACCGGTGTACCGGACGGAAGTTTCAGGTCGGCCACATTCTCGATGTTGGAGCCCAGTCCGGGACTGCCCATGAACACGACCGCGTTGAATGAAGTGCCTTGCTGCAGCGCTTTGCTGGACAGCAAGGTGCCGTAGCTGTGCGCGAAGAGGGAGACCTTGGCGCTCTTGGCCAGCTCCAGTCCGGCGCGGAAGGAATGCAGCTCCGGAGCGCCGGCTTCGGCTTTGTTCGGCAAGGGGGAATCACCGAACTCCGGGGTGTCGTAACCGAGCCAGGTGATCACCGCCGTGTCGGCGAGATCCTTACCCGTCCGTCGGTCCTTGATGAGCTCTTCAGCGTCCTTAGCAATGTCCTTGTAGTTGTCGAGGCGGTTGGTGATGCCCGGGACCATGACGGCGACGTGGGCCGCTTTGGCCAGGTCGCCGAAGGCCTCGGCTACGAGTCCGTCGTTGGCCGGGTCGAAGAGGAGGAACTGGCGGGGCTTGGACTGGCCGTCGCCGGTGATGCGCGGCTGCTGGAACTCGGTCAGACGGGCGACCCGGGCCTCCAGGACGGCTACTTGCGGGTTCTTCGGGTCTGTGGCCTTCAGGTGGGCTAGTTCCTGCTGCTCGTGGGTGAGGGCGCGTTCGATGAGCAGTTTGTTGGCGGCGAAGCGGACGGCGCTGGGGGCCCCGTCCAGACCGCCTACCAGGTTGGGTTGGTTGGCCGTGAGCCACGACCGTTCGTCCGCCTTGAGCTTGGCGAAGTACGTCCGGACGGCGGCGGCCCGCTCCTCAGGGGTGGCCGTTTTGTTCTTTTCGAGCACAGCTTTAAGGTCGCCACTTAATCGCGTACCTTGCTTGGCCGATACCGACCCAATTGACGTCGTCAGGCCGAATGCCTTAAGCGCGACGAACGGGTCGCCGCCCTTTTCGGCGGCCCGGGCGATCGAGGCCCGGTTCAGCAACTCGGCGGGGGCGTCCGTGGCCCAGCGCAGCACGCTGACCATGGGTCCTGCCTGCGCCTGGCCGATGAGCTGACCGGCGCGTGCGTAGTACTGCTCGGCGAGTTGCCGCCGATCGGTGAGGAGTTTCGCCAGCTGTTCAAGCTCCTCCGGATCGACCAGTCGCTCGGGCTCCACCGGGCGGAATCTACCTGCGCTTCGCCTTATATGGAAGGATTCTCCATGATTGATATGAGACGCGGGGCGGGGGTGCGGTGTCGCAATATGATGAAATGATGCGTTTGGCGCATGAAGCGGACGATCTTGCGGAAGCCGTCGAAGACGTCCTCAAGCCGGTTCACGACGCATTGGCCCGGATGCGCTGGAACGGCCCGCACCACGACCGCGTACGGGCCGAACTCGGCACGATGACCCAGGCCGCTGGAACGGTGGCGAACCGCCTGCGGGAAAGGGCGGAGGTCTTCCGCCGGGCCGCCGACGTAAGCAGGTCCGGCGTGGAACGCCTGCCGGAAGGCATCCTTGAAGGGCTCCTCGGTCCGGCCGGAGGGCTGCTGTACGACCGCTACCAGCGCCGAGATGCCTAGTGTCGTGCACCTGAAATCTGTCGGATAATTTCTTATTCTGATGTGTATGAGGCATCCAGGTCCGTCTGCGGTACCGATCGAGTTAACCGAT